>DAHVFL010000044.1 GCA_027316975.1 Chloroflexota bacterium
GCTGGCTGCTCACCGAAGATTTCGGCCCCCGCGAAGAGGCCGCCGCGCGCGAACTCGGCAAACTGGTGAGACGCTACAATAAACCCGTGCTGGTACAGAGCATCTACGCCCGCCACGCTATCCCCGCGCTGCGCATCTTACGCGAGGAAGGCGTTCCGTACTACGAATCTATCGAGATTACCTGCCGCGCCATGGCTGCTTTGAGCGAGATTGGCATGTTTTTACGAGAACAGGCGCACAGTTGACTTCCTAATCAGACCCGCACGTAGCTCCAACTGACCATTTCGCCGTTATGGTAAGGCATATTACCATGAAATTGACGAGCATCATCATCAAAGACCATCGGCAAGAAGAGAGTATCGCTCGGCCAGAGCGGTAATGCCAGCAGCGAGGCGAGCGGTACCCATGCGAGCGTGCCTTCGTGATTGCCTTCGTGAAGCGCACCGTGCCAGCTTTCAACGCGGAAAATGAAGCCAAACCAGTCCTGACCCTGCTTGCCAAAACCAGGCCAGGCAATGGTTCCTCGCAGTGTCATACGCTCCGCCGTCAACCCGGACTCCTCAAGTATTTCGCGGCGCATACCGCTTACGATGTCCTCGTTCGGCTCTATACGGCCGCCCAGGCCATTATATTTGCCGTAATGTATGTCATCTGGCCGCTTGTTACGATGAATCATCAAGACCTGTTTACCGTCTGGTGAAAGAATATATCCCAGCGTTGCTAAAATTGGCGCATACACGAATGGTCACTTCCTCTTTTTTTTATCAGGATATATGCATGTCGCCGACCTGTCAATAAAAAAGGGGTCATTTTTCAGGAAAGCGTAATGCTTATACATCTTTCCTGAAAATGACCCCGGCGCGAATAGCCCTTATGCCACACCATCAAGCTGTTTCGCGTCTTTGCGATCCATGAGTTGGGCAGCAGCCGCTTTCAGTCGCGCTTCGCTGCGCGCTCCAAAGCCCGGTAGGGCGCGGATGCGCTGGCGATGCGCGGCCCACCACAGCTTTTCTGGCGTATCAATCCCCAGTTCTTCATAGAGGTGAATAGCAATATGGGGACCGACGTACTCAACCGCCATCAAAGCCCGCGCCCCTGGTGGCAGCAACTGCAAGCTCAAATCTTGATAAAAGGTCATGGTGCCAGTATTGACCAGTTCAGCGATACGATTTTGCAAACGCTTCCCCAACCCGGATACCGGTAACAACTGCTTGCGCTCAATGTAAGCGGCGGCAGGGTGTTCAAGCTCAAGCACGCCGCGCGCGGCGTTGCGATATGCCTGGATACGATAGGGATTACTGTTTTGAAATTCTAACAACCCGGCGATGCCGGAAAGCACTTCAGCAATCTGGCTGTTCGTCACGATAGGCCGACTGGCCTCCCCGGTCTCCAGACCCGGCAACGTGGGCTGCATGGCCGATTTACCCGATCTCATGAAACCGGATGGTAGTATATGGATGCTTTGTGTCAGCTGTATCATACTCATCAATTTGCCCCTTTCGCTATGGGCAGTGACATTCTCTCCTGTATCTATTCTTTCGCAATGGCTTAAAAACGGATTAACCTCAGCTTAGTGTACAAAGTACATTGAATTCTTGTTCTAATTATAGCATATTACATAAGACATGTCAAATTTTGGCCCATCTCGACAACATGTGAAGATAGTACCTGTCATCCTGAGCGAAGCGAAGCATCTCTCCCTTCAACGAGCCAGATCCTTCGCTTCGCTCAGGATGACAGGCAGGACACTTCTCAAGTCTGCTCACGACAAGCCACTATCTTCACATGTCTGCCATCTGCGACGATGCTCACTCAATAACGCTTGCCACAAGATAGATCAACCCCAGCACAAGCAGACCGATTGCGGGCAGCCAGAGCGACAGCATAAAAGGCACAAAATTTGACGGGGTGCGATTGGCTATAAGCAAGACTTCGATGATGCCGACAAGTAATACAATCAGGCCAGGGGTAACAGCTCCGGCTTTGATATACCCGCGCCTCCCCATCAGCGCGATACCCAGCAGAGCAAGCCCAATCGCAACGATGTAGGACGGAAACACCTGACCACCAGAAATACGGCCGCTGAAAAAGAGAAATACTGCCACTCCCAGCAGGAGCAAAAGCCAGCCTGCCGCCATTAAACGATAGGGATTGACAAGGGCGGCTAGAAATATCGCCGCGCCCAGCACCAACACGCCTATCGGATACGCGGCAGTAGAAGGATGTACCAGCCATGCTACCAGCGCGCAAATGATAGCGAACAGGAACAAGAGCAATGCCTGCCGCTGCGCGCGCGCGCGAGTCGCAAAGTGACCGGAGAATTTTTTAGACATTGCTCTTGTTCCTTCCTGGCTAACAAACTACTATGATTGTTTGATCTATTCTATTATACAAAATAATTCACGCTCATACAGCAGAGTATTTACGTCAATAACTCAAAAGGCCAGAGAACTGGAGATTCTCTGGCCCTCGCTACGAGAGCGCGTTATTTACTTGCTCATTGTCCTACATTACAAGGAATTTCGAGGCTCTTCTGAGATATCGACATCGGGTGTCGAGGTTGGAGTCCCAGTGCGAACCGATTCAATTGAACAATGGGTCAGTAAGGCACCGATAGTGCCAGCAACAGCCAGCGCGGGAGCTACAAGCGCGCCCACGACGCCGAAGGTCAAGGGAAACTCCGCAATCGTGCGCCCATCTTGCTTGATTACGATATGACGCGCATTGCTCTCTTGAACCAACTCTCGTACCTTTGCGACTATCTGGTCGCCCATGACCTGCAAATCATCCATGTATCCCTGATAGGAGGTCTTCTGATCGGTGTTTGTAGAATTATCCGTCTGTGTCATGATTGTCCTTCTCCTTTATAGTGTTCTATTACAACTTTTCTATACTCAACACTCAAAGCCAGCCCCTGCCTTATGCTTCACAAAGCATGACGCAATGTGCTATGCTTTGCCTGTGACCTTGTTGTCACTTCAAGCAGGCTACATGCTATATACGGATATCATCCATTTAAGTTGTGAAGAAGTGTGAACCTATGGCATATTTTTTAGCGAAGACCGACCCGGAACACTATTCCATCGATACTTTTGAGCAAGACAAAACGACGGTATGGGATGGCGTGCGTAACGCTGCCGCGCTGCAAGCTATCCGCGCTATGCGTCCCGACGACGAAGTGCTGATCTACCATAGCCAGGGCGAAGCCGCCATCGTCGGCCTGGCGCGCGTCCAATCCGCACCACGCCCGGACCCCAACGATGCGAAAAGCTGGATAGTGGACATAACCTTCGCGCGCCGCCTCGCGCAGCCCATCACGCTGCGCGAAATCAAAGAAAGCCACCTGTTCGACGACTGGGCGTTAGTGCGCCAGAGCCGCCTTTCCACCATGAGCGTGCCTGAGAAAGTAGTGGCGTGGCTTCACGAGAAGCATGGGTTGTAGAGAGAAGGAAGCGCATCAATCATGGATACGAACGCAAACTGGTATATCGGTGGGCGCTGGGTAGACCCGCACGAAGCCGTAATCTCCATCAACGATATGGCCGTGCTGCGCGGGTATAGCGCATTCGAAGCGCTGCGCACCTATGATCGCCGCCCATTCCACCTCGATGAGCATCTGAAACGCCTGTATCGCTCTGCCGAATTGATCGAGTTGCCGATTCCCTGGCCCGCTTCATTTATCGCCGGCGTGATACATGAAATCATCGAGCGTAATAGCTATACACACGCCGCCATTCGCCTGCTTGTGACAGGCGGCGAAAGCGAGGATTCCATCACGCCGACCGGTCAGCCAACGCTGGCCGTAATGATTACCCCGCTGGGTGAGCGCGATATGCAGCGCTTCGCCAGGGGCATTAAGCTGATTACCACCCGTCTCCAGCGCGAAGCGCCGGAAGCAAAGACCACTAATTACATGGCGGCTGTACGCGCACTCAAAGAGGCCGCTAAACACGACGCGACAGACGCGCTTTTTGTGAATAGCGATGGTCACGTATTGGAAGCCACGCGCAGCAATTTCTTCATCTTCCGTGAGAATACGCTGGTGACACCCCGCGAAGGGGTCTTACATGGCATCACACGCAACGTCGTGCTTGAACTCGCGCATGGTCGCTTTACCATTGAGGAACGCCCTATCCTGCTGGACGAACTATCCCTGTCCGGGGAGGCCTTTATTTCCTCTTCATCGAAGGAAATCACACCAGTGGCGCAGATTGATGACCTGCACATCGGCAATGGCAAACCGGGACCGCGTACCTACGAATTGGAACAACGCTTCATCGAGCTAATCGAGCGCGGAAATTTTTGAAAGGAATAATGGTATGTCTACTTCTAATCATATGATGCAGGACAAGATTTGCCTGATAACCGGCGCTAACTCTGGCATCGGCAAGGCTACCGCGCTTGGACTGGCGAAGCAGGGCGCGAAAGTCGTGCTAGTGAGCCGGAACCGCGCCAGGGGCGAGCAGGCCCAAAGTGAGATCAAAGAGGAAAGCGGCAACCCGAATATTGATGTAATGGTTGCGGACCTGTCCTCCCAACAGTCTATCCATCAGCTTGCGAACGACTTCAAACAACGCTACTCGCAGTTGCATGTGCTGATAAATAACGCCGGAGTCTTTCCCGTAAGAAAACACCTGACCGTAGATGGGCTGGATATGGCGTTTGCCGTCAATCAGCTCGCGCCTTTTTTGCTGACTAACCTGCTACTCGATGTGCTCAAAGCCAGCGCGCCCGCTCGCATTGTGAATGTCAGCTCTAATTCACATGAGGCCAATTATTTGCAGTTGGACGATTTACAGTCCGAGAAACAGTATCGCCCTATGCGCGCCTATGGGCAATCGAAACTGGCGCTGGTGCTTTTTACTTACGAGTTGGCACGTCGCCTGGAGGGAACTGGTGTAACCGCCAACTGCCTGCATCCCGGCTTTGTAGCAACCAACATCGCCCAGCGCGATATGCCCGGTATTGTGCGTCTCCTGGCTAAGCCTATCTTCCTGTTCGGCATCAGCCCGGAAGAAGGGGCCAAGACCCCAATCTATCTGGCATCTTCGCCCGAAGTGGAGGGTGTCACTGGCAAATATTTTGTCAAAAGCGTACCCAAGATTTCAGCCCCGCTCACCCATGATGTGACTTTACAAAATAAACTCTGGCAAGTGTGCGCGGTGATGACCGGATTAGCTACAAAGGTGGCATGACGAGTAGCAAAGAGGGAGCCGGCACAAATAGCGCAGCTCCCTCTTTGCTACTCGTCATGCTACCCTGTCAACTGACCGAGGTCGCGGTTCTCGGCTCGGCAACCACACTCAAAGCCTCCTCGAAGATATCCAGGCCCAGTTGGAGTTGCGCGTCGGTGACGACTAGAGGGACGAGGATACGCAGCACGTTATCGTACATACCCGCTTTAATCAGCACCAATCCGCGATGGTGAGCGGCTGCCAGCACTTCGCTGGCAGCATGGGCGTCCGGTTCTTTCGTGGCGCGATCCCTCACTAGCTCGATGGCAGCCATACCACCCAGTCCGCGCACATCACCAACCAGCGAATAACGCTGCTGGAGCTGTGAGAAGCGGTGCGTGATGATATGCCCGATCTCGCGCGAACGAGCCGCGTAATCTTCTTTCTCGAACAGGTCAAGCACGGCGAGCGCGGCGGCGCAGGCCACAGGATTGCCGCTATAGGTTCCTCCCAGGGTGCCGGGAGGAGGCGCGTCCATAATATCGGCGCGTCCAACAACACCGCTCAGGGGCATACCCGCTGCCAGCGATTTGGCGATAATTGTCAGGTCAGGCTGGACCCCATCGTGATCGACAGCAAACATGCGGCCTGTGCGGCAGAAGCCCGATTGAATTTCGTCAGCGATGAACAGGATAGCGTGCTTCTCGCAAAGCGTTTTCAAAGCGCGCAAGAACCCGGCTGGCGCGGGCATGAAACCGCCCTCACCCTGCACAGGCTCGATCACGATCGCCGCTACCTGATCGGCGGCTACTTCGCCTACAAACATGCGCTCAAGTTCAGCGATGCAGTAATCTGATGCTTCCTGTGGAGTCATATTCATACGATAGGGATAGGGGAACGGTGCGCGGTAGACCTCCGGCGCAAATGGCCCGAAGCGATGCTTGTATGGCTTCACTTTGGAGGTCATGGTCATAGTCATCAATGTGCGGCCATGATAGGCATTATCGAAGGTGATGATGGCCGGTTTGCCGGTAGCATAACGCGCGATCTTCACCGCGTTCTCAACCGCTTCCGCGCCGCTATTGAAAAAGATGGCCTTTTTGGGGAAGTCGCCCGGCGTAATCTGAACGATACGCTCGGCGAGAGCCACATATGGCTCGTACATCATGACGCTAAAGCAGGTATGAACATATTTCGCGGCCTGCTCAGCGATGGCCTGCACCACTTCCGGGCGGCTATGGCCGATGTTCATGACGCCGATGCCCCCGGCAAAATCGATATAGCGGTTGCCATCGACATCTTCAATAACGGCCCCATCTGCTTTCGCGGCAAATACAGACATGGTAGAAGAAACGCCACGCGCTACAAACTGCTGGCGACGCGCCAGTAGTTCCCGCGATTTTTCTCCTGGGATGTCAAAATACGTTTTGTGGTCAGCCATTGAAGTGATTCCTCCTAATTTCGAGAAGAGAGACAGGTAGAAAGCAACCTACATCTCACACACTCTTCCACATACCATTTTAGCATATCTCTCCGCGAGCTAAAATAGAGGTCAATAGCTCTCTTGAGCATCTCTTGAGGGTTCTTCTCCATGCCTTGACAACATCCATAAGGGACTCGTGCATATCCAGAACGCACATTTAGCTCTTTAGAGGTACAGTTTGGATGAGGAAGAAGAAAGCAGTTCCGGGTCGGTCCGGCATCGCGCATTCACTTCGTTCTCAGGAGGCTTCCATGAAAACGCTACGCTGGCTGCTGCCTTTTACATTCGGGGTTGACATGCGTGCCATCGATGCCGCGATTAGCCTGGCACAAAGCGCTGGAGCCACACTCGTTCCTGTATCGCTTGTCTCCGCCTCACCCGGAGGAGCGCGACTTGAGCATATCCAGCAGTCGAAAGACTTTCTGAAGGTTGTGCAAAATAAAGCTGAAAGGCATCAGGTTCCGCTCGAACTCTATGAGGTTTTTACCGCAGATGTGCTACCGAGCCTGGCAATCCTTGTGTATGACACGCGTTGTGATGGGATTGTGCTGGTGACAGACGGGAATCATACGCGCTTGATGCAGGATGAGGAGATGAAGCATTTACTTATCGCATCACCCGCCGCGCTCATAATGATCCGTCTGCCCGCGCATTCAGGATTCACACCGCCTGTCCACCCGGGTACACGGTTCTTATCCTGGTTGCGCAGCCTTTGGGCTTTGGGAACGGCAGGACACCACATGGCAGGCACAAAGCACACAAGTCATCGAGGAACCACTGTGGATCAGAACAGAACAGCGCCATCTTGTTTGACTCTTTATGCTGGAAGGTAGGAGGTGAATGACATGCCAGGAGCGCGTATCTTACTGGTTGAAGATGATGAAGTCTTACGTGAATTGATCTTGCGCAATTTAGAAGCGCGAGAACACGATGTGCGCGTCGCAGAAGATGCACGCTCAGCGCTTGCTCACCTGCGAACTACGCCATTTGATCTCATTATCCTCGACATCTGCCTGCCCGATGAGACCGGTTGGGAGGTGCTGCGTACCGCGCAAAAGGAGGGTCGGCTCCTTCCCCTGCAAATGAATGAGCACGCCGGGCAACTGCCGGTAGTTGTACTCTCAGCGGTGCGGGTCAGCCCACGCCGCTTACAGGAATTTCACCCACTGGCCTATCTGCCTAAACCATTCCCTATGGATGCCATCCTGCGCCTGGCCGCGGAGGCAGCTCATCGCAGGAACGGCGTAGCGGTGTACGAACAGGAAGACAGTGAAAGCACGCTAAATACTTTACCCTACGAGGAGGATTTGTATGCTTGACGCGATAATCATAGTGGTGACAATTGTCATGTTCATTGCGTTCATCGGCTTCACCGGGGCCTGCGAACGCCTGTAGGAAAGGAGGATGCGATGAACTCTGGACTGGAATATATCCTGGTAGGCATCGTCGCACTTGCCGTACTCATCTACCTTTTGGTGGCATTGCTGGCACCCGAAAAATTTTAACGTTGTCTTCTATTCATAAACAAGTGAGGTAAACCGATGCCTGTAACACTCAATAGTGTCCTGCAGGTGCTGATCTTCATGGTCATTATTCTCTTGCTGACCAAGCCGGTTGGACTGTACCTGTACAAAGTCTTCAATGGGGAGCGCACCTGGCTCTCGCCGGTGCTCGTACCTGTGGAACGCTTCTTCTATCGCCTCTCTGGCATCAGCGAGGAGGATGAGCAGAAGTGGACGGGCTACATGGTCTCCGTGCTGATCTTCAGCGTGGTAGGCATGCTGCTCCTCTATCTGCTAGAGCGCACCCAGCAGTGGCAGAGGACGTTCTTCAACCCGCAGGGCTTGCCCAACGTGGAGCCGCAGCTGGCTTTCAACACCGCCGCCAGCTTCACCACTAATACCAACTGGCAGAGTTACACGGGCGAGCAGACCATGAGCTACCTGACACAGATGGCTGGCCTGGCCTTTCACCAGTTCGTCTCCGCCGCAGTCGGTATCGCGCTGGCGGTGGCGCTGGTGCGCGGTCTGGCTCGCCGCAGCGCGCAGCACCTGGGCAGCTTCTGGGTAGACCTCGTGCGCTGCACACTCTACATCCTGCTGCCCGTCTGTATTGTGGGCGCGCTGGTCTTCGTCTCGCAGGGCATGATCCAGAACTTCAACGCCTACACGGTGGTGCATACTCTCAACGGGCAGACGCAGACCATCGCCCAGGGGCCGGTGGCCTCGATGGAAATCATCAAAGACCTGGGTACCAACGGCGGCGGCTTCTTCAACGTCAATGCCGCCCACCCCTTCGAGAACCCCAACGCGCTGACCGGCCTGCTCATCATCCTGTGCGAGATCACTTTGGGTGCCGGGCTGTTCTATATGTTCGGCAAGTGGGTGGGCAACACCAGGCAGGGCTGGGTGCTGTGGATCGTCTCGGCCATCCTGTTCGTCATCGGCGTGTTCATCGTCATCCCTGCCGAGCAAGCTGGCAACCCGCTCCTGGCCAGCGCCGGGGCGAACCAGGTGGTGAACGCTACGCAATCGGGCGGCAACATGGAGGGCAAGGAGGTGAGATTCGGCATCACCATCTCCTCACTGCAGGAAGTGACCACGACCGCCACCTCGACGGGGACCGTGATGAGCTTCCACGATAGCTATACACCCATTGGCGGGCTGGTGCTGATCAGTAACATGGCGCTGGGAGAGATCATCTTTGGAGGAGTCGGCGCGGGCCTCTATAGTATGCTGATGTTCGCCATCATCGGGGTCTTCATCGCCGGCCTGATGGTGGGCAGGACGCCGGAGTACCTGGGCAAGAAGATCGAACGTAAGGAGATCATGATGGCGGTGCTGGCCCTGCTGGTCTCGCCCCTGGTGATCCTCGGCTTCTCATCCATCGCTATAGCGCTCCCGGCAGGCCAGGCTGGACTCACGACAGGAGCTGGCAACCTGGGTCCGCACGGACTTTCAGACATCCTGTACGCCTTCACCTCCACCAATGCCAACAACGGCTCGGCCTTCGCGGGGCTGAACGGCAATAACCCCTTCTACAACTGGACGCTGGGCTTTGCCATGTTGATCGGGCGCTTCGCTGAGGTCATCCCGCTCCTGGCATTAGGCGGCGCGCTGGTGAAGAAGAGGGTCGTACCCGCCGGGCTGGGCACCTTCCCCACGACGGGAGCGCTGTGGGTCGCGCTCTTGATCGGTGTGATCCTGATCGTGGGTGCCCTGACCTACTTCCCGGCCTACTCGCTGGGACCGATCATCGAACAGTTGTTTATGCATGCAGGGAAGGTGTTCTAAGATGCAGACAGATCAAATACAACCTGAGCTGCCAACCGACGGGCTGGAAGTCAAGCAATGGAAGACGCGCCGTAAGGGAGACCTCTCGATCTGGGATCCCAGCATCATCCGGCGCGCCATCCCGGACTCCTTCAAGAAGCTGGACCCGCGCGTGCAGGTCAAGAACCCGGTCATGTTCGTAGTGGAGGTGGGCAGTGTGGTCACCACCATCGAGTTCGTGCGCCTCTTGTTCGCCCGGCCCACGGCGACGCTGGACCGCACCCACCTCAACTTTGAGATATTCTTCGTCCTGGCGGTCGCCATCTGGCTGTGGTTCACCGTGGTCTTCGCCAACTTCGCCGAGGCTATGGCCGAGGGACGCGGCAAGGCCCAGGCTGATACCTTGCGACGCGCGCGCACTACCACCATGGCGAAGCGGCTGGCATGTCCCGACCGCTTCGGGAAGGTCGAAGCGGTCGCCGCGCCCGAGTTGCGCAAGGGCGACCTTGTGCTGGTCGAGGCCGGGGAGGTCATCCCCGGAGATGGCGATGTAATAGAGGGCGTGGCCTCAGTGGACGAGTCGGCCATTACCGGCGAGTCGGCCCCCGTCATCCGCGAAAGCGGCGGCGACAGATCCGCCGTGACGGGCGGCACGCGCGTGCTCTCGGACTGGATCGTGGTACAGATCAGCGCCAATCCAGGCGAGACCTTCCTGGACCGCATGATCGCGCTGGTGGAGGGAGCCAGGCGTCAGAAGACCCCCAACGAGATCGCGCTGAACATCCTGATCGCCGCCCTGACCATCATCTTCCTGCTGGTGGTGGTCTCGCTCGAACCATTCGCCATCTACTCTGGCCAGGCGGTCTCTGTCACAACGCTCATAGCTCTGCTGGTCTGCCTGATCCCCACCACCATCGGCGGGCTGCTCTCAGCCATCGGTATCGCCGGTATGGATCGCATGGTACAGCGCAACGTGCTGGCCATGAGCGGGCGCGCGGTGGAGGCGGCGGGCGACGTGGACGTGCTGCTGCTGGACAAAACCGGCACCATCACGCTGGGCAACCGCCAGGCCACGCGCTTTGTGCCTCTGCGCGGGGTGGAGGAACGCGCCCTGGCAGAAGCGGCCATGCTCGCCAGCCTCTCGGACGAGACCCCGGAGGGCCGCTCGATCGTGGCACTGGCGCGTGAAAAGTATGGCTTCACCGACGCTGTCGACCCGACAGCGATGTTTATCCCGTTCTCGGCCACGACCCGCATGAGCGGCGTCGATATGCATGGAGCCTCAAACGGCACATCTAGCGCGCATGCTATCCGCAAAGGAGCAGGCGACTCGGTCGCTGCATACGTGGCAGAGTACGGTGGCACCACTAGCGACGAGCTGAAAACCATCGTGAACGGCATCGCCAGCGCGGGCAGCACACCCCTGGTGGTAGCGGAGGTACGGTCAGGAGTAAATGGGACAGACGGCCATGCGCAGGTACTGGGAGTAATTGAACTCAAGGACATCGTGAAAGGCGGCATGCGCGCGCGCTTCGACGAACTGCGCCGCATGGGCATCCGCACCGTCATGATTACGGGCGACAACCCGCTGACCGCCGCCGCCATCGCCAGAGAGGCGGGCGTTGACGACTTCCTGGCCCAGGCCACCCCTGAGACCAAGATGAAGCTGATTAAAGAGCAGCAGACGGGTGGACGCATGGTGGCTATGACGGGAGACGGCACCAACGATGCGCCGGCGCTGGCGCAGGCTGATGTCGGCGTGGCTATGAATACCGGCACGCAGGCGGCCAAAGAAGCCGCCAATATGGTCGATCTGGACTCCAACCCCACCAAGCTGATCGAGGTAGTGGAGGTGGGCAAGCAGCTGCTGATCTCTCGCGGCGCGCTGACGACCTTCAGCATCGCCAATGACGTGGCGAAGTACTTCGCCATTATCCCGGCAGCCTTCTCGATCACCTATCCGCAGTTGCAAGCGCTCAACATCATGCACCTGACCACGCCGAACAGCGCGGTCTTGTCGGCGGTGATCTTCAACGCGCTGATCATCGTCGCGCTGATCCCGCTGGCCCTGCGCGGCATCAAGTACCGCGCCATCGGGGCGGGTCCGCTTCTACGGCGCAACCTGCTGATCTACGGCATCGGCGGCATCATCATCCCTTTCGCGGGAATTAAAGCCATTGACCTGATCTTGCAGCTGCTACACCTGACCCTGGGATAGGCAAAGAGGAAAAGGAACACTCGGGTGAGCATCCCTCGTGAAGTAGAGACCGCCCGAGTTGTAGAAGGAAACGTGAGATGAAAACATTTTTGACGAAGTATCTGCGCCCGGCGGTGGTGTTGACCCTGATCCTCACCATCGTGACCGGCTTCCTCTATCCAGGAGTGGTGACGGGCATTGCCCAACTGATCTTCCCGTATCAGGCCAATGGCAGCCTGGTGAAGGCCTCCAACGGGACGGTCATCGGCTCCGACCTGATCGGGCAGTACTGGACCAAACCCGGCTACTTCCACGGGCGGCCCTCGGTGACCGTCAATCCATCGACCGGGACGCCAGAGCCGTACGCTGCCGACAACTCAACCGCATCGAACTCGGGGCCAACCAATGCTGCCTTTATTCAAACCGTGCAACAACGTGTGGCGGCTCTGAAGAAGGAGAATCCGAACGCGCCTGCCGGACCGGTACCGGTGGACCTGGTAACCGCATCGGCTTCGGGGTTAGACCCGGACATCTCGATCGCGGGTGCTATGTACCAGGTGCCGCGTATCGCCAGCGAGCGTGGACTGAGCCACGACGTGGTCGCGAAACTAGTCACGGATCACGAGACAGGACGCTTCCTGGGCATCTTCGGCGAGCCATATGTCAACGTACTCGATCTGAACCTGGCACTCGACGCCTGCGCTGCGCTTCCTTCATCGTGCTGAAATTGTAAAATATACACGTACTCAAGATGTGAAGTTGGCGTTCTATGAGCTGGACAACGCGGCTCCATGCTCCTGAGCGCCAGCCAGGTACTGCGCACCCTGGAAGCGCGAAGTAAGAGATAGCGTAACCATGCAAGAGCAACCATCCGACAATAAAGAACGCAAGCGCGAGGAAGGACGCCCTGATCCAGAGGAACTGCTGCGGCGTTACAGCCTGCGTGACCGTGACCTGACAGAAGAGCCTCCTCAGACCGCGCCAGGGGGAAGCGAGCAGGATCAACCTGGGCCTGCTACAAAAACGGAACGCTACCCACACCGGCGAGGCCGCTTGCGTGTCTACCTGGGAGCGGTCGCTGGAGCGGGTAAAACCTATGCCATGCTAAACGAGGGACACCGCCGCGAGAGCCGCGGCACCGACGTGGTAGTAGGGTACGTCGAGACGCACAAACGCCCCCAGACCCAGACCCAGATTGGGGATCTGGAGATCATCCCCCGCAAGAAGGTCTCCTATCGCGGCGTCACTCTCGAAGAGATGGACACCGAAGCCATCATCGCCCGTCGCCCACGTATTGTGCTGATCGATGAGTTGGCCCATACCAACGTACCCGGCTCCAAACACGTCAAACGCTACCAGGACGTAGAGGAGATTATGGACGCGGGCATCGACGTTGTAACCACGCTTAATATCCAGCACCTGGAAAGCTTGAATGATCTAGTAGCCAGTATCACCGGCGTGCGCGTGCGCGAAACCCTGCCGGATTGGATTCTAGACCAGGCAGAGGAAGTCGAACTCATTGACATCTCCCCTTATGCCCTGCGCCAGCGCATGAAACACGGCAATATCTACCCGCCTGAGCGCATCGAGACGGCCCTCAACAACTTCTTTCGTGAAGGCAATCTTACAGCGCTGCGCGAACTGGCGCTGCGCCGCACGGCTGAAAAGACCGAATCGCAGCTCGAGCAGTATATGACCGGGCATGGCACCGGCAAGCTGTGGGCCTCCAGTGAGCGCGTCATGGTCGGTTTCGATGCCCGGCCCCACACGCGCGAGGTTATCCGCGATGCATGGCGACTGGCACACGGGCTGCACGCCGATTTTATCGCGGTCTGCATCCAACCGGAGGGCTATCTCGCCTGGACAGGCAAAATCATCAGGATGCTCAAGTATGGGCGCGATGCGAGCAAGGAACATGCTGAGGCGCTGCAACGCATCGAAGATCATGCTTTACTGGCTGAAGACCTGGGAGCCGAGGTGATCCGCGCGAGCAGCCGCGATATCGCCAGAACACTGGTTGAACTTGCCCGCGAACACCAGGTGACGCAGTTAGTACTGGGCCAACCCGCGCGCAGCCACTGGGAAGAACTGCTGCGCGGCTCCATCATCAATCGCTTACTGCGTATTTCTACTGACATTGACATTCACCTTGTTCCGCGCAGCCGCAACGAGAGGGAAGGAACACAGGCAGCGAACCGGGGTCGCCACCAAAAGTAATGTATACTTTATTATACGGTTTTAAAATGACGCAGAGTATGACATCACGCATAACCCTGCGACAACTCAAGGCGCCAGTCCCTTACCTCTTCCATGAAGGAGTTTCACTTTGTCAGACCTCACCCATCTTCAACACATTCGACAGGAAATGATCGCCACAACCACGCGCATCTATTTAAATGCAGGGACGTTTGGCCCACTGCCCGCCTGTGTTCCCGCCGCTATGCAAGAGCGGATGCAGCAAGAGTGGCAAAACGGACGGCTTGGCGCGTCAGGCTATGAGAGTATGTCAGCTATCTATGATGCTGCCCGTAAAGGCGCGGCACATCTCTTGAACGCGCATGTCGATGAAATCGCTCTGACCGATAATACGGGTGAAGGTCTCAACATCATTAGTTTCGGCATTGACTGGCATGAAGGTGATGAGGTGATTACCACCAACCATGAGCATATCAGTTTGCTCGCGCCATTATACCAGTTGCGCGACCGCTACGGCATCCGCATTCGCGTCGCCGATATTGGCGAAAAAGGGGAGCGGCCCGTACTCAAACCCGTTGCGGACCTCGTAACGCCGCGCACGCGCCTGATCTCGCTTTCCCACGTTTCCTGGATGACGGGAGCGCGGCTCAATATCAGCGAAGTCGGCTATATGGGCCGCGAGTGGGGCATCCCCGTCTTAATTGATGGCGCGCAGTCCGCGGGAGCCATTCCGCTCGATATGCACGCGCTCAACGTCGATTTCTACGCCATCCCCATGCAGAAGTGGCTATGCGGTCCCGATGGCACTGGCGCGCTTTACGCCCGTCAGGGTGCGCTGTCCTACGTCAAGTCCACCTATGTCGGCTACTGGTCGGTAAAACATGAAGAAGGTATTGACTGGGAACTGCTCGAAAAGGCGCAGCGCTTCGAAGTTGGAGGGCGGCAAACGGCGGCGCTGGCGGGCCAGGTCGCCGCGCTGAACTGGCTGGATGCAGTGGCCGGCTATGACTGGATATATGAGCGCATTGCCACATTGAGTGCATACGCGTATCATGCACTCTTAGAAATTCCCGGTCTGTTCATGTTAACACCACGCCCAGGTGAAAGCGGCCTGCTGGCATTTCGGCTTGAGGGAAAAAATGACGCCGAAGTGGTGAAAGTGTTGAATGAAAAGCATAACATCTTCATTCGCAACATCCCCTCTACTCTCGCGCTGCGCATTTCAACCGGTTTTTATAACACAGAGGAAGAAATCGATACCGTGGTGAGAGCGCTGCGCGAAATGTAGAACCTGCTGAACAGGGACCCGCTGTTTCGCGTCCCTACAAAAAACCGCCTGTGTGGGCGGGTGAAACGGCGACTTCCTATTTTCCCGTGGGGCTACCCCCAAAGTATCATCGGAGCTGAAGAGCTTAACTTCCGTGTTCGGGATGGGAACGGGTGTACCCTCTTCGCT
>DAHVFL010000450.1 GCA_027316975.1 Chloroflexota bacterium
GCTCAGGAGCGCGGCAGATTTGTGCGACCAGAGCAGGACGACCGACCGGCATCCGGCATGAAAAGGCGACTGCAAGATAGAGTCACCGGCGGAACAGCAGCGAAATCACCTTCGTGGGATACAGAAGGCTCTCCCCGGTCAGAACGTGCAAGTTCCGGCAGATCGCGGGACGACAGGCGAGCAACAGAAATGCGACCCGCGTCAGGCCGAACTACCCCCAGGCACAAATCACAACCCTTTACAGCGCCTGAGCCGCGATACCGCGCCAGCAATCGCAGACCCGGAGCCAGACCCGCAGACCGAACACGTTGGTCAACTTCTTCAAAGCGTTATGCCAGCCGCTAACTCTTTACACATACGCAGCCGGGGGCGACAGTAGTCTTTGATGATGGTTGCCGACCAGGACCAGTTAAATGTTGTCATCCTGAGCGCATCGAAGGGTCTGCCGCGCCCATGCCGATCAACAACGCGATGGCCTGGATAGCGCTGAAAGCGGATTGCATTAAGCTACAGCCACGCCAAATAGGAACGAAAGCAACCAACCATCGCCAAAAAAATAAATTACCGCGCATTTTGCGCGGTATATGTACACTATCTCTCGCGAAGGGGAAAGCATGACCGTCCCGACACCATGTCCGGTATCCTCAACGAACTCTTGCGACAACGCCACCACCACAGAAAGCAAAAGCATAGTGCATCTGGTAGCCCCGAAGCAAGAGTGCAGAGGGCAGCGCCCTTTGCCGGGGTGTGGGGTGTCCCCACATATTCCTCTTTATTTGGGGTGGGGGTGGGAAAATAGCTGCAATAGCTCAACCATTTCAAAAGATAGACAAACCTGTTACAATTGTAGGGATAGATGGAGAAAGAAGTGGGGAAAGTGGGGGACATCTCAAGAAAGGCAAGTTACACGCTTTGGCACTGGCAAAACCCGTTTCGACATCCGTTCTGACCCCGGCGACATCGGCTAATCTTGGCCCCGGCTACGATAGCCTGGGGCTTGCCCTGCAATTGTATAATCGTTTTGACGTTCTCTTAACGCCCGGCGATCCGCAACAACCTGATATTATAATTGAAGGCGCTCTCGGTGAGGGGTTATCCACCGGCCCGCATAACCTGTTCTTCCGCGCCTTTTCCTCGCTTTACGCCGGCAGGCAGGTTGAGATGCCGCATGTGCAGATTCGCATGGTCATTTCTATTCCCCACGGCTGCGGCCTGGGCAGCAGCGCGACAGCCGTTGTGGGCGGGCTGGTCGCCGCCAACGAATTTTTGCGCCTGCAGGGCAAAGATATACCCCAGGAAGACTTGTTGGAGCCTGCCGTTGCTATCGAGGCGGGCAACCACCCTGATAATGTGGCTCCGGCCCTGCTGGGCGGGCTGGTAGCGACCACCAGTATGAACGGCAAAATCCACGCCATCAAAACACGCTTCCCCGATGCGCTGCGCGCGTTGATTTTTACGCCCTCGTTTCCCATGGATACCATCGCCGGGCGTAAGCTGCTGCCTGCCAGCTATTCCAAAGCGGATGTCACCTTTAATACGGGGCGCGTCGCATTGTTGCTCTCCGCGTTACAAACCGGTCACTATGAAGTGATTGGCGAAGCCATGCAGGACCGCCTGCACCAGCCCTACCGCCAGGCGTTGTTTCCTGCCATGCCCGAAATCATCCAGGCCGCCATCGACGCCGGAGCGCATGGCGCGAGCCTGTCCGGTGGCGGCTCATCGCTGATTGCCCTCGCCAGTTCCAACTTTTCTGCCATTCTGCGAGCCATGCAAGATGCCGCGCATTCAGTAGGCGTGGAGGGAACCAGCAGGATTTTACGCGCAGACCAATCCGGGGCGCGCGTAATTGCCTCCGCGCATAACCGCAAGCGTAAAGATAGCGGCTATCGCTATCCTTCTAATACGCTCCATTAACAGGCGCCGCACAGCCGCGCCGACAGAAAATCAGTAGCGACACCCCTTGTGGGTGTCCCGTCCCAGAACGATCGCCGCCGCGCCGACAGAAAATCAGTAGCGACACCCCTTGTGGGTGTCCCGTCCATTTACAAGCGAGCGCAGGTACGCGAACGAGACACCCGCAAGGGGTGTCGCTACTGTGTAAACACAGGTTGAAGTGAAAGGAAGTCACTACCATATATGGGGACAAACTCTGCGGGTTTGCAGCCCGATCAATCGAATCAAGAAGCATTGAGCGAGGCGTTTGCCGCTCTCTCATTGCGCTGCGTCGAGTGCGCCGCCCTTTATGCCGGTGTGGAGGAGAAGCCGCGCTATCGCTGCGAATGCGGCGGCGTGCTCGATGTTGAAACCACATTCCAACTTCCCTGGCCGCAAGAAATGTCCCTGCAAGAGGGATATAACGCGCTGGCATCCGCCGAAAATGATCTTATGCCACTGGCAGGCGCGGGTTGGCGTCAACTGTTCGACGAACGCGCCGCCCGTCCTCCTATCTGGCCGGTGGGAGGTGGTTCCCTCTTGCTGGATTACAGCGGTGTGTGGCGGTATCGCGAACTGATCCTGCCGCTCCCTGCGTCGATGATCGTCAGCCGGCCCGAAGGCAACACCGGCCTGTACCCGGTTGGCATTGAAAATTGCGGCGATGGCCGTGACGGGCACCAGCGTATCGGCCAGTTCGCGGGAGTGGAACGCCTCTTTCTCAAACACGAGGGCGAGAATCCGAGCGGCAGTTTCAAGGATCGCGGCATGACGGTGGGCGTGTCGATGGCAAAAGCGAGCGGCGCGCGGGCGGTGGCCTGCGCCTCGACAGGCAATACCTCGGCTTCGCTGGCATCCTACGCGGCCCAGGTTGGCCTGCCCTGCTTTGTCTTCCTGCCCGCGGGCAATGTCGCGGCTGGCAAACTGGCGCAAACCCTGGCCTATGGCGCGACCACCATTTCGATCGACGGTGATTTCGACGACGCTATGCGCCTGGTTGAGCAGGCTTGCAACGAACTTGGCGTCTACCTGCTCAATTCGCTCAACCCCTACCGCATAGAAGGCCAGAAAGCTATCGCGTTCGAACTCTTGCAGCAACTCGACTGGCAGGCCCCCGACTGGCTAATCTTACCTGCCGGCAACCTGGGCAATACTTCGGCCATCGGCAAAGCCTTTTTGCAGGCACGCCAGCTCGGCTTGATCGGACACCTGCCGCGTATCGCCGCCATCCAGGCAGCGGGAGCCAACCCATTCTATCGCAGCTACATGAATACGTTCGCCAGCCGCGCATCTGTGCAGGCTCACACTATCGCCACCGCCATTAAAATCGGCGACCCCGTCAGTTTCACTCGCGCGCGCCGTGTCATCGAGCAAACCAACGGCATCGTGGAGGAAGTCAGCGACGAAGAGATTTTAGCTGCCAAGTCAGTCATTGACCGCACAGGCATTGGTTGCGAGCCAGCTTCCGCCGCAACCCTCGCCGGTATGCGCAAACTGGTCGAGCGCGGCATCATCAAACGCGACGAGCGGGTCGTCGGTATCCTTACCGGCGCCCTCTTG
>DAHVFL010000451.1 GCA_027316975.1 Chloroflexota bacterium
GCGCTGCCGCGCTCGCGCCTGCTCCCTGGTTCACGGCGTAGCGATCAATGAAGCCGCGATAATCGCTTTGCGCCACGAAGCAAATTTCCTGGCTTTCGGCCTTGCTCGCCACGCTCATGCCGCGTTCCGCCGCCATCGCTCGCACCTGCGGCTTGGTATACGCGCCGAGAGGGAAGCAGGCGTGCGCCAGTTGCTGCTGGTTGAGCACGTGCAGCACATACGATTGATCTTTACCGGGATCGACGCCCCTGCGCAGGCGGAACTTACCGGTGAGCGGGTCGTTATCCACGCGCACGTAGTGGCCCGTCGCCATGTAATCAGCGTCAAGCGCCAGGGCGCGATTGAGCAGCAGGGTGAAGCGGATATGGCGGTTGCAGGTCAGGCAGGGGTTGGGAGTGCGCCCCGCAACATATTCCTGGTAAAAGAAATCCACCACGTTCTCTTTAAATTCTTGCTCAACGTTCACGAGATAAAAGGGGATATCGAGCATTCGCGCCACGCGCCGGGCATCATCCACCGATTCGAGTGAGCAGCATTTATTTTGCGCAACACGCTCGACGCCATCGTCTTCGATGACGCCCGGCTCAGACCACAGGCGCAGCATAATGCCGATCACCTCGTGTCCCTGTTCCTTGAGCAGCGCGGCGGCTACCGAACTGTCCACGCCGCCGCTCATTGCGACCACTATCCTTGCCATGATGCTGATACCCCTGTGTTAATATATGAAAACGACTAGCCATACGGGCTAGTCTTCTCCTTGCGCGCCTACATTGTTGTGATGTGCTGGCTGGTATTTGCCCCTTTGTGCCATGCTTAGGGTAGCACAGACGGGCTACCTTGTCAAATAGCAAATGCCTCAGGAAGTAGTTCGATACAGTATACTTTGGGTATGCCAGAGTATGAAAAAACCTCTTGAAATATAGGACTAAGTGCTATATAATAAAGATGATGAATAAGGCAAATGGGAAGGTCAAGCGTGAGGATTTTCAAAAATAAGTGGTTTGTCAGATTCGCCAGGAAAGAAAGCATCAGCGAAGCAAAGCTGCGTGAGGCGGTGAAGGATGCAGAGGCCGGGAATATAGATGCTGATTACGGCGGCGGTGTCATAAAGCAGCGAATCGCGCGTCCCAATGAGGGGAAGTCAGGCGGCTACAGGTCGGTTATCCTCTACCGCAGAGGCGATAAGGCTTTCTTCGTCTATGGGTTTCTAAAAAGTGAACGGGAAAATATAAATGAAGCAGAAGAGCAGGAGTTTAAGAAACTGGCGAAAGTGACATTTGCCTTATCTGAGGATGAGCTTGCAAAGCTGGTCAAGACAGGGGTCTACAAAGAGGTAAAGTGCGATGAATGAGAACAAGACGTATAAAAGCGATGCGTTTGCAGCTATTCACGAGACGGTTTCCGACTATTACGCTGCCGGCGTGATCGACAAACAGACCATGCGACGTTTCGATGAATCGTGTTTGACGCCGGTTCGTGAGTTCACGGCGGAAGAAATACAGGCACTGCGCAAGCGCGAGCAAGTGAGTCAGGCAGTCTTCGCTCGTTATCTGAACGTGTCGAAAGATTCAGTTAGCCAATGGGAGCGCGGCGAGAAGCACCCGGTCGGCTCGTCTCTGAAACTTTTGTCTCTTATAGAGCGAAAGGGTCTGGCGGCTATCGCCTAAACACGGTCATTTTCCATACTGGAAGCGTCGGCTAATTTTCTTTCGGATGGGACTGCACACTTGTCCAACCATTTGCCCTTGAACGCTTTCAATGAGTTCCAAACGCCTCCCCGCTCTCGACGCGCTTCCATCTTTCGTGTATAATAGCCGTGAAAGAAAACAATGCTGCATCTCAATGTGTCGTAGACAGGTAATGGTACGATACTTTCGTTATTTTTGAGACGTTAGAAACCGTAGAGGGGCAGTACAATAGAGAGCCAGTAGCAGTAATTTGCCCACGACACCCGGTGTATCTGTCGAGGTAGGTGGGCCAGGGAGAGTGAAATCATGCCAAAGAAAACAGCAAGCGCGCGTAGTGGAGCGTCACGCAATAAACCGAAATCACAAAAAAGTATACAACTGGTACGTCCGGCCACCGCTGAAAATGATATACGGGACGAGAGCAGCGAGGACGAGGAAGAAACCACACTCGCAGCGCCCGCGTCCAAAGCCGCGATTGCCAGCACTGCTACCGCATCTAAAGCGGAGATTGCTACCAGCAAAAAATCCGTAGCGGAGAGTGTAACTGCGCCGGCGGAGAAGGATGTCGTTGACACGCCTGCCGACAACAAGAGTAGCGCGGTTGCTCGCCTTGCCGCCCGCCGCCAGACCGCGTTCAGGCAACAGGTACAGCGTAACACGAGCCAGGTCACTGTCGAACACTATGCCTATGTGAGACGGGATTTGATCTATATTCTGATCCTGGCCATCATCATGTTTTCGGCCATCATCATCCTGCGCTTCGTCCCCGCCATCGGCGGTTAAGCAAGAGAGAAGGGGTATGTGGGCGGCGCGCCGCCCACATACCCCTTCTCTCTTGCTATGAGATAACGAAAAAGCGCTGATCGAACCCATCGATTTCAGCGCTTCTTTATGTGTTCAGTGACTGGCATCGGAACAGGCTTGCCCCCACGCCAGCTATGCGTGATGTTGGTTAGCTTAGTGCATGAGAGGGCCAGTGCCTATACCCGCAGGGATACCGTGCCGGTGCGCTGCTGGAATAGTCACGCCCAATACTCGTTGCATAGCCATCGTGTGACTGCAATCTCCCCAGTCATGGAAGAAACGACAGGTGCAATGCCACTCCCCGTTATCATAGTTTGTGGTATGAACATCATTCTCGCCCCGGAACGTCGCCTCAAAGCGAGTGAATTGAATTCGTTCGGGTTCTTCCGCGTAACGCCTGGCTTTCGCGATTTTACTGATCATACTTGAATTCACTGTCGGTCATCTCCTTCAAATCTAGCAAACCACGCCGCACCACTTCTCGTTAAACTCTATACGCAAATCAACTACGCAGCCTCACTCTATTCTCAGGCCTACGTAAGTACGCGCCGTTAGCTCGTGAGAGACTTCTTCGTTCCTCCTTTCGCAAATAAGATATGCTCGTATACGACGAACATTCAATAGATTGGCCCACAGAATGAAGAAAGATCGATGAGCCCGGCAACCATGCGCGTATGAAAATGAAAAAATTTGAAAAAAAAACACCAGGGCAAACTATCCCTAGTGTGTATCGATCAATCACTATGCGCCGCCACTGTCCTTGACAGCGCCGCAACCCGTGATATGCGTGAAACTGCATCCATAAACAAATTACCTCGTGACTCTTAATTATCGTCCCGGATCTCTGTGTCTGAATGGCTAGATTATACCATATGCTACCCCAATTGTCTACCCTTTTTGCATGGTGAAACGCCCAACTTGACCCATTTTTTAAGAAGCGAGATTACTTTGTGATATCCTCTGGTA
>DAHVFL010000452.1 GCA_027316975.1 Chloroflexota bacterium
CCTCGCGTGTGTTCCCTCGCGTCCGCTCCCTCGCGTGTGTTCCCTCGCGTCCGCTCCCTCGCGTGTGTTCCCTCGCGTCCGCTCCCTCGCGTGTGTTCCCTCGCGTCCGCTCCCTCGCGTGTGTTCCTCACGAGGAGGTTAAGACATATGGACACGTACAAGGACGCGATGCATCGCGTCCCTACAGTCATAAAAATCACGCGAAAACGATATCCTGTTTGCGCGCCAGAAATTCTAGTTTGCTGACAAGGTTCCCGATCACCTGGTCCCACAGGAACTGTTCTGCCGTTTGACAACCGGCCTTGCGAATGCGCTCCTGCTCCTCTGGATGGCGGCGCAGGTAAATCAGGTAGCCGACGATCTCGTCGGGATCATCGGTTTCGGTGACGATGGCATTCTCAAGCGAAATGGCGTAGTCCTCGCCTGTCGAGCCGGTCACGGCAATACCCTCGGCAGCCATGACTTCCAGAGCCACCAGCCCGAACGGTTCATGGCCGCTGTTGGCAAGCGTAGCGTCGGCGGCATGGTAGGTGGTGCGCACAAACTCTTCGGGCAGGAAGAAGCGCAGGTTATAGATATCCGCCGGGCCAGCCTTCGCTATCGCATCGAGACATTGTTCCACGTTGGGTCGCTGTGCCACCACATCTTTGATTTGCAGGCCAATGTGATAGGCATGGCGCAGCACGTCCGCGCCGTGTGGTTCGATTCCACCGCGCACAAAAAGCGTCACCGGGTGTCCGCTGTGCTTGAGACGCGCTACCGCCTCAATCGCCATCATCCAGCGTTTATCAGGATCAAAACGCCCGATCTTGAAGAGAAACATGCGCCGCGGATCGCCCAGGCGCGCGATCTCGCGCAGGCGGTCAGACACATCCGTGTTAATAGGCTCAAGATGACGTTTCGGGATGCCATTAGGTATCACCAGGGGATTGACGCCATACGCCCACATACGATGCTTCATATACTTGCTGACGGTACAAATAGTGGTGACATAGTTCAGTCGCCCCCAGTTGATACGGTGCAGCGACATCAAACTGTTGAGGTTCCACAGCATCAGAGCCTTCTGGCGCACGCCATACCAGTTCAACAGGTCGGAAGTGCGTGTCATCGCCTCGGCGGTATGCCAGTCCTCGCCCATGATAACCACCGTTTTCCCACTGGCCATGGCCGGGCGCACTATTTCATCGTAAATATGATACGGTACGGTCTCGTTAAAATCATACAGCTTCTGCTCTTCGCCATCGTAGACGCCGTTCAAATAATACTTGCTGATCCACTGTGACCAGCGTTTGAGTAGAAGACGCCCATCGATGCGCGTCTCAATCGGTGGTTTGCCGGGGTCGCCAATAAAAATAAGATGCGTGGTATAACCCTGCGTCGCCAGAGCCTCGCTCAACTCCGTCACCCGCGTACCCAGGCCACCCGCCGTTGAATAAATATCAGGGCCTTCAAAACACAACAAAACAAACAGCGTATTATCTGGCGAAATGGCGCCATCACGTTCAATCATGATCATTATCCTCGTGGAGTAAATAAGGGGAGGGGCGGTATCGAATCCCATCCCTGGTCTGATGCTGCCCCATGCTTCCCGCCCGAAATATGCATTGTTGATGGTGAAAGAGGCAGCGCTCGCTATGCGTTTAGTATATCACACGAGGTGTTGTCTTTATCCTTCCACATCAAGCTAAGAAATGCCCATGTACGGTCGCGCGCGACCGTACATGGGCATTTCTTAGCTTGATGTGGAAGGATAAAGACAACACCTCGTGTGATATACTAAACGCATAGCGAGCGCTGCCTCTTTCACCATCAACAATGCATATTTCGGGCGGGAAGCATGGGGCAGCATCAGACCAGGGATGGGATTCGATACCGCCCCTCCCCTTATTTACTCCACGAGGATAATGATCATGATTGAACGTGATGGCGCCATTTCGCCAGATAATACGCTGTTTGTTTTGTTGTGTTTTGAAGGCCCTGATATTTATTCAACGGCGGGTGGCCTGGGTACGCGGGTGACGGAGTTGAGCGAGGCTCTGGCGACGCAGGGTTATACCACGCATCTTATTTTTATTGGCGACCCCGGCAAACCACCGATTGAGACGCGCATCGATGGGCGTCTTCTACTCAAACGCTGGTCACAGTGGATCAGCAAGTATTATTTGAACGGCGTCTACGATGGCGAAGAGCAGAAGCTGTATGATTTTAACGAGACCGTACCGTATCATATTTACGATGAAATAGTGCGCCCGGCCATGGCCAGTGGGAAAACGGTGGTTATCATGGGCGAGGACTGGCATACCGCCGAGGCGATGACACGCACTTCCGACCTGTTGAACTGGTATGGCGTGCGCCAGAAGGCTCTGATGCTGTGGAACCTCAACAGTTTGATGTCGCTGCACCGTATCAACTGGGGGCGACTGAACTATGTCACCACTATTTGTACCGTCAGCAAGTATATGAAGCATCGTATGTGGGCGTATGGCGTCAATCCCCTGGTGATACCTAATGGCATCCCGAAACGTCATCTTGAGCCTATTAACACGGATGTGTCTGACCGCCTGCGCGAGATCGCGCGCCTGGGCGATCCGCGGCGCATGTTTCTCTTCAAGATCGGGCGTTTTGATCCTGATAAACGCTGGATGATGGCGATTGAGGCGGTAGCGCGTCTCAAGCACAGCGGACACCCGGTGACGCTTTTTGTGCGCGGTGGAATCGAACCACACGGCGCGGACGTGCTGCGCCATGCCTATCACATTGGCCTGCAAATCAAAGATGTGGTGGCACAGCGACCCAACGTGGAACAATGTCTCGATGCGATAGCGAAGGCTGGCCCGGCGGATATCTATAACCTGCGCTTCTTCCTGCCCGAAGAGTTTGTGCGCACCACCTACCATGCCGCCGACGCTACGCTTGCCAACAGCGGCCATGAACCGTTCGGGCTGGTGGCTCTGGAAGTCATGGCTGCCGAGGGTATTGCCGTGACCGGCTCGACAGGCGAGGACTACGCCATTTCGCTTGAGAATGCCATCGTCACCGAAACCGATGATCCCGACGAGATCGTCGGCTACCTGATTTACCTGCGCCGCCATCCAGAGGAGCAGGAGCGCATTCGCAAGGCCGGTTGTCAAACGGCAGAACAGTTCCTGTGGGACCAGGTGATCGGGAACCTTGTCAGCAAACTAGAATTTCTGGCGCGCAAACAGGATATCGTTTTCGCGTGATTTTTATGACTGTAGGGACGCGATGCATCGCGTCCTTGTACGTGTCCATATGTCTTAACCTCCTCGTGAGGAACACACGCGAGGGAGCGGACGCGAGGGAACACACGCGAGGGAGCGGACGCGAGGGAACACACGCGAGGGAGCGGACGCGAGGGAACACACGCGAGGGAGCGGACGCGAGGGAACACACGCGAGG
>DAHVFL010000453.1 GCA_027316975.1 Chloroflexota bacterium
GCGTAGTGATGTCGGTGGTGGTCTCGGCCTTCGCCGGGTATGCACTGTTGATGGGGCTGGTTGCGGCCTCACCTGATCTAAAAGCCGCGAGCAGTTTCGTTAACCCGGTGCTGTATATTCTCGAAAGCCGGTTAAGCTATGTGCTGGGGACACTGCTGTTCGCGGTGATCGCGGTGGCGCAGCTCTTCTGTGGCATGTCATCCATCACGTCGAATTCGCGCATGATTTATGCTTTCTCGCGTGACGGAGCGGTGCCGTTCCATAATATATGGCACCGGTTGGATAAAGGGCGTACCCCACGCAATGCCATCATCCTGTCGGCTGTGGCGGCGTTTATCCTGGCTGTGCCCACGGTAGTGAACTACGTGGCATATCTGGCGGTAACTTCGATCGCGGTCATTGGGCTATACATTGCATATGCGTTGCCCATCCTGTTGCGCCTGATCTCACCTAACTTCCAGAGGGGGCCGTGGCACCTGGGGGCATGGAGCAAGCCGATCGGTATCATCGCGGTAGTATGGGTGGCGCTTATCTCCATCCTGTTCATGTTGCCGTCGGCCAGTCCAATCACGGCGTCGAACTTTAACTACACGCCAGTGGTAGTCCTCGGCGTGTTTGCAATCGTGGGTATCTGGTGGTTGGTTAGCGCCCGCTACTGGTTCAAGGGACCGATCATTCAAGGTTCGGAGGCCGAACTGGAAGCTATTGAACGCGAAGTGGGCGAAACGATTCTCCCCGAAGGGGAAGGCGTCGCTGGCGAATAACTGCTGAATAGCATTTAACATTGAAGAGGGAAGCAAGAATTGCGCACATGATTCTTGCTTCCCTCTTCTGTTCGTTTTATTTTGTTGCACTTTTTTCGGTAGAAAATGCACTTTTTTTTATCTCTTGCATTTTTAGCGCAAGTTATGTATACTTATGTTAAGTGGATTTGCGGTTTTACGAGTGTGAAGATTCAAAACTTGTATTACAGGCCCGGTAATGTTTCCCCTTAAGCAAAAGTCTATGTAGATTTTTCCCACGTATATCAACAACGAAACTGTATCTCAAGAGATCTACAAGAGAAAGGATTCCCCCATCTCATGGAAGAACGGATAATTCAAGAGTTTGTGCATCGTGTCTCGACCGATGAGAGCTTGCACGTAGAGCTGGCAAGCGATCCTGATGGTGTAATTATGCGCGAGGGTTTTTCGCCGCGGGTTGCCCGCGTCGTAGCGCGCCTGGCGCCGCATCTGTCAGTGGAGCAATCGATAGAAACGTCCTATCGCTTTTGGGCGTAGTCAGATACCGGGCATTTTTGAAGCCTCAATGCCGGTAATAAAGTGATCTTCACGAGTTGAGGCTATCCTCATGAGTAATAAAGCTCAACCACCGGTAAATCCATTTGCCGCTCAACAGCAATTGCTGCGCGAGCGGCTTCATCTTCTTCTATCAACCTTGCATCCTGCGTTGAGGGGGGATGTTAAACGCGCTTTCGAGGAAAGCGGCAAGCTCCTGTTTCAATCCTCCAATACTGTGGGAGCTGCTGACTCTACGATGCCGGTCGGCTCCTGGCCTTTGCTTACTTTATTGATAGCGCGGCATATTTCTCCGGACATTGATTCTACTATTGCCAGCTACGTAGCTATAGCGACCGAATGCTTTGTCTGTGCTTTGGACCTGCTCGATGATGTTGAAGATGAAGATCAAACGCCGATTATCGAGGAATTAGGGACGGCGCGCGCGCTGAATATTTCAACCACCCTCCTGGCACTGGCGCACCAGGCGCTTCTCTCACTTTTACAACATGGTGTTGACCAGGCGCTGGTGTTACGCCTGCTTGGTGCAATACAAGAGGCGACGCTGGTCGCGACCTCGGGGCAACATCGTGATCTGCTGGCTGAGCAGCGCAAGGCTAGCGATCTTACACGCGAAGAATGTATCGAGATAGCAGCCGCCAAGGCCGGGGCTATTATGCGTCTTGCCTGCCAGTTGGGGGCTATCTGCGCGGGTGCAATGGATGCCGAGTGCGCCGAGTTTGCGGAAATGGCAGAGTTGTTGGGGATAGCCCATCAGCTTGACAATGATGCGCACGACCTGTATTATCTACTAGAATTGGCCGATGCATCGCCAGGTATTGCTGGCGTAAAGAGCGTGAAGACAGACCTGGCTCGTGGGAAGAAAACCTTGCCTGTTGTAATTGCAGCTAGCATAAGTAGATCGCTTCAGGAAAATCGCGAACCAACCGATGGAGAGAAACAGGAGCATATGCAGGCTCTGCGTGAGGGAATTATGACTTCCTGGGCTATCAGTCTGCTGTATCGAGAGCGTGCCAATGACCGCTCGCAAGCAATTTCGGTGCGCAAGTCGCTAGCTCCAGAACTACGTTTATTACTGGGTTTCGAATAGTGGTTCCATTTGTGGCGGCACGTATGGGAGGTATCTGAATGAAATACCTGTCGTGGGTGCGTTTCCGGGCCGGGCGCTTGCTGATCATATGCATAGCACTCGCCGTTTATTTCTTTTTGCTAGATATAGGTGGACTGCGTTTCTTCCCTTCGGCACATGTAAATGCCGCTTCTCTTGCTTCGTTCTGGTTTCTCCTGGGCTTCTCAGCCCTGATTTCGCTGATGTTTCTGGCCGTCGGCAGCCTGGTCTGGCTTTTCGCGCGCGACCGGCATGTCGCGCTCCTGCTTTTTTGTGGCTCATTTACCATGATGATGACCTTTTCTGTTGAAATAGGGTCAGTCGATAATGAAGTAGTCTCTTCTATTCTTGGCGGTGTAAGTAGTTTATTGACGTTGGCATTCTTTGCAATCTTTTTGCTGCTTTTTCCACGGGATTACCTGTCACGACTACTATCGAGGAAAAATCGCCAGCTCCAACCGATGAAGTATCGACTGGTGCAAGTATACGTGGTAACGATAGGGCTGTTGTTTGTCCCGGCTACTTTAGGAATCATATTTCACTATCTGAGACCTTTGTTTTCTAATTTCCTGTATGATTACGCTCTTAATTTTTACGCTTTGTTTGTCCTGGTCGGCATCATTGTCACTATCATTCTTGCGTATAGAGGATTACCCACACTGCGCGAACGCCAGCAAATGCGTCTATTTTTGAGCGGGGTCGTGCTGGCATTTACCCCCTTTTTATTGCTAACTTCATTGCCGGAACTCCTGAATTTGCCAGCGCAATTTGTGATTGATGGTCAGATCAGTACGCTTTCGGCAATCTTTTTACCCTTCGCGCTTGGTTACTCTATTTTACGTTATCAAATTCTCGTCTTCGATATGTATATTCGCCGTATTGTTGCCTGGGTCGTGGGCGTCGTGAGCCTTTTAGTGCTGGGCTACCTGGTAGTGGCGCTTACAAGCTGGATCGCGGGGCTAAATCAGATGGCGTATATCGCAGTCGTAACTTTATGTCTGGTGG
>DAHVFL010000454.1 GCA_027316975.1 Chloroflexota bacterium
GGCGTATACAGGTAGCGCGTGATATTTTCGGCGATCGTCTCGCTCGTGGCAAAAGCTTTTTCAGACGTGGCTCCCTCAAAATCCAGGTCTAACATGCGAATGGCTTTTTGATAGGCTTCCTCAAAGGTGCGGCCAATGCCCATCACCTCGCCCACCGACTTCATACCTGTGCCAATAGTTTCATCCGCGCCCTTGAACTTTTCCAGGTCCCAGCGCGGCATCTTGACCACAACGTAGTCCAGGCTCGGTTCAAAGCAGGCGCGCGTCACTCCTGTAACGCGATTGGTCAGTTCGATCAAGCCGTAGCCGAGCGCGAGTTTGGCGGCCACATATGCCAGGGGATAGCCGGTGGCCTTGCTCGCCAGCGCGGAACTGCGCGAGAGCCGCGCATTCACCTCGATCACGTAGAAATCCGACGTGCGCGGGTTCAGCGCGAACTGCACATTGCACTCCCCCACGATGTCCAGGCTTCTCACAATGCTCGTCGAGGCCGCGCGCAGCATATGATATTCGCTATTGTTGAGCGTCTGGCTGGGCGCAATCACAATCGACTCGCCCGTATGGATGCCCAGTGGGTCCATATTCTCCATGTTGCAGACGGTAATGCAATTATCGTAGCGGTCGCGCACGACCTCGTATTCGACTTCTTTATAATGATGCAGGTATTGCTCGATCAAGACCTGCGGCGCAAAGGCCAGCGCGCCGCTAACGATCTGTCGTAACTCCTCGCCGTCATGCGCGATGCCCGACCCCTGGCCGCCAAGCGCGAAACCGGCGCGCACCATCACGGGAAAGCCGATTTCCTCGCCGGTGTGCAGCGCATCCTCAAGCGTTTCCGCGCTGCGACTCTGCGGTGCCGGTATATCAATAGAGTGCAGGTGCTGCGCGAATGCCTGTCTATCCTCGGTCAGCATGATAGCAGAGATGGGCGTCCCCAGGATGCGCACATTGTATTTTTCCAGCACACCACTCTGGCATAGTTCGATGCCGCAATTGAGCGCGGTCTGCCCGCCGAAGGAGAGCAGGATGCCATCCGGGCGTTCTTTCGCGATAATCTTTTCGACGAAAAAAGGCGTAACGGGCAGGAAATAGACCTCGTCCGCCAGCAGTTTCGAGGTCTGGATGGTGGCGATATTGGGGTTGACCAGCACGGTCTTGATACCCTCTTCCTGCAATGCTTTCAGCGCCTGCGAACCCGAATAATCAAACTCGCCGGACTGCCCGATTTTGAGCGCGCCCGCCCCCAGAATTAACACCTTCTGTAGTTTTTCCACGACGTTAGCCTCGTACCTTCTCCAGAAAGTAGTCAAAGAGCCATGCGGTGTCCACCGGCCCCGGCGCTGCTTCAGGATGAAACTGTACCGAGAAGAACGGGTACTCGATATGATGAATGCCCTCGTTGCTGCCGTCGTTGGCGTTGACGAACCAGGGCACAAAATCGGGCGGCAGCGTTCCCACCGCGAAGCCATGATTCTGCGTCGTGATGTAGCAGCGCTTCGTATTATGTAACACACACGGCTGGTTCTGGCTGCGGTGCCCGAACTTCAGCTTGTAGGTATCGCCGCCAGCCGCCAGGGCCAGCAACTGGTGTCCCAGGCAGATGCCAAAGACGGGGATGCGCCTCTCCATCGCTTTCTGGATAGTCGCAATCGTGTGCTGCGCCATCCTGGGGTTGCCGGGGCCATTGGAAATCATAATGCCATCAAAGGTAAAATCTACCATTGGCGCGAAGAGGTCATAGTCCCAGGGTACCGTGATAACGCGCGCGTTCCTGGCGAGCAGCGAGCGAGCGATATTGCGCTTGGCCCCGCAGTCAATCAGCGCGATGGTGGTATCGCCTGTTCCTTGCTCTAACACCCGCTTCGTTGAAACACGCGCCACAAGGTTCTCCTCGTCAGGATTGTAGAACGGAATGTCCGCGTCAAAAATGATTTTGGCGGGCATAACGCCATGCTCGCGGATGTGCTGCGTCAGCAGGCGCGTATCAGAAATTTCAAGCGCCGGTATCTTTTCGCGTTGCAGCCACGTTCCCAGGTTCATGCGACTCTGCGCGTGCGAGGGAATATCGATATAATTCGAGACGATCAGCCCTGAAACATGTATCCGGTCGTCTTCCCATGAACTTTGCTCTGGCACACCGTAGTTTCCCATCAGAGGGTAGGTCATAACCAGTATCTGCCCGCTAAACGAGGCATCGGTGAGCGCTTCTGGATAGCCCACCATGCCGGTGCCAAACACTACTTCGCCAGCCGTTGGCCCGGCATAGCCGAAAGACACGCCCTCAAAAACTGTTCCATCCTGTAACATCAACGTACCCCGGCGCGGGTAAACGCTGCCTGTCAATGTTTCAAGTAACGTTCGTTCTTCAACAAGCGCGTTTCGCGCCCCCATCATATACTGTCCAGTCATTATTAAGCTCTCCCAAGTACCAGCGCCAGCAAAGCCATGCGGATGTATAAGCCGTTGCGGATTTGCGAGCGGAAGTAGACCGCGCGCTCATCAGTATCAACCGCGGGATCAACCGTCCCTACTCTGGGCAAGGGGTCCATCACGATGGTATGCTTGCCCGCGCGCGTGTGAAGCAGTTCCGGCGTCACAATAAAGCCCCGCTGCATCACGCTTTCATATTCTTGCGGCGAAGCGAAACGTTCCTTCTGGATGCGCGTCCAGTACCACAGATCGCAACACGCCGGAATATCTTTTTCGTGGTCGATTTCTTCAATATGAACGCCCCGCTCGCCCCAGTAGAAGAGGTCGTTGCGCTTGAGGCGCAGTTGCTCCGGTGAGAGCAGGTAGACACGGTTGTTCTCAAACAGCGACAACCCGCGCATCATCGAGTGAATGACGCGGCTGTTGAGCGGATCACCCGCCAGCAGGCAGGTGAGGTTATCCAGCCGCCCGAAGTGGTTATAGATGGTATACAGGTCCAACAGTGTCTGTGTCGGATGTTCGTTGTTGCCATCGCCAGCATTGATAAGCGGAACGCTGGCAACGTCAGCCGCGACCTGGGCCGAACCCGCCCGGTAATGGCGCAGCACGATAGCGTCAGTGTACGCCTCAAAGGTTCGCATGCTATCCTCAAAAGACTCGCCTTTGCTCACCGATGACACCGTTTCAGGATTCTGTATCTCAATCGTCTCTCCGCCAAGTCGTTTGACCGCTGAAGCAAACGACGCGAATGTGCGGCTGGACGGCTCAAAGAAGAGCAACGAGACTACAAACCCGCTCAGCAAGGATGATGGGCGGTGATGCAGCACAAGCTGTTTCATCTCATCGGCCAGCCCGAAAAGTATATATAAATCTTTAACCGCGAACTGATCGAGCGAAAGAATATCTTTATGCCTGAAATCGCCATGTATCTTGCTCGTATCAACAGGAAACAGAGAAGTATCCAGGTGTGA
>DAHVFL010000455.1 GCA_027316975.1 Chloroflexota bacterium
TGCAGACCATGAGCGCGTGCGCAGCGTTGGACATCATCTGAGCCTGGGCAGCCAGAACGTCTTTGTCTACAACAATACAGATCGCCAGGTCTTTACCATCGGTCTCGAAGATGTAATTGTTGTGGAGATGGAAGATAAAACGCTCATCTGCCATAAAGACGCTGTTCAACGTGTCAAAGAAGTAGCCGAAAGCCAGATTAAAAATCCATAACTGACACGCCAGAGCATCAATAGCAGAACCGGTCATGACCGGTTCTGCTATTGATGCTCTGGCGTGTCAGCTTTATGCTATAATATTTCGTAATGCACAATGAATGAATGGTTTGTTCCTTCCATCCAAAAGGAACGGAGTCTTCTATCATGCTCTCCGAACAGCCAGTATATGCCTCTCGCGGTATGGTTGCCTGCGCCAATTACTTTGCTACTCAGGCAGGGTTACGCATACTGATGCAGGGGGGAAATGCTATAGATGCGGCAATTGCTGCTAATGCGACAATGACGGTGGTATACCCGTCTACCTGTTCAGCCGGAGGCGATATCTTCATGCTCATCTGGCATGAGAAATCGCAGAAGTTGTACGCGCTGAATGGCAGCGGACGCGCGCCGCAGGGGATGCGGCCAGAGTACTTTGCAGCGCAGGGAATGCAGAGTATCCCCGAACGCGGCCCGCTTGCCATCAACGTGCCGGGAGCCGTTGATGGTTGGTTCGCGGCATTGGAGCGTTTCGGGTCGCTTCCGGCGGAAACCCTGCTCGCGCCTGCAATCGAATACGCTCAAGATGGCGTCCCTGTGACTGCCAGACTTGGCGGCTGGCTGGCAAAAGCTGAACTCCTGCTCAAACGCTGGGATAGCAGCGCGACTATCTTTCTGGCCGGCAAGCGACCGCCGAGAGCCGGAGAACTGCTGCGCCAGCCCCAACTGGCACGCACGTATCGCGTGCTGGCAAAAGAGGGGCGAGACGCTTTTTATACTGGCCCGCTGGCGCGGAGCATCACGGATTACGTGCAGAAAGTCGGCGGCGTTTTGAGCATGGAAGATATGCGGCAGCATCATTCCGACTGGGTAGAGCCTATTTCCACCAGCTATCGCGGCTACGATGTCTACGAGTTCCCGCCGAACACGCAGGGTATTACCGCGCTTGAAATGCTCAATATTATTGAGGGGTATGATCTCAAATCTTTTGGCTATCATTCGGGTGACTACCTGCATGTCCTGCTCGAAGCGAAGAAGCTGGCTTTTGCCGATAGAGATACCTGTGTCTCCGATCCCGCTTTTGTCGATGTGCCGGTTGAACGCTTACTGAGCAAAGCCTACGCGGAAGAGCAGCGCAAACGCATCAATCCGCGGAGAGCTTCGGCGAGCGTCACGTCCGGGCTTGAGAAAGAGGGCGATACGATGTACCTGTGCGTGGCAGACGGCGAGGGTAACGTCGTTTCGCTCATTCAAAGCCTGTACATGGGCTTTGGCAGTGGCGTGGTCGGTGGCGATACGGGTGTTCTGCTGCATAACCGGGGAGCATACTTCTCGCTTGATAAGCGGCACGTCAACTACTTGCAGCCGGGCAAGCGCACGATGCATACGCTGACACCCGCAATGGTGCTGCGCGATGGGAAGCCATATATAGCGCTGGGAACGATGGGCGGCGACGCGCAGCCGCAGATACACGTTCAACTTCTCACGGCCATGCTCGATTTTGGCATGAATCCGCAGCAGGCCATCAGCGCGCCACGCTGGCGCAGCGGCCGCATGAGAATGTATCCGCCTGTTCGTCACAATGACCATATACAGGGGCAGCGCGGACTGGATGAACTTGCAGACCGCGATGTTGCCGAAGTGGTGCTCATGGAGAAACGATTCACGAACGGCGCGCCTTTACTATTAGAGATGCTTGGCCATCGCATACAGCTTGAAGAGTCGTGGGGCGACGGCATGGGTCACGCGCAAGCCATTCGCATCAACCCTGAAACCCATCTCTTTGAGGGAGCCGCCGACCCTCGCTGCGATGGACTCGCCCTGGGGTGGTAGCATGGCTCTCCATCCATCGGAAAAACGCCGGTGCTTGTAGGGACGCGATGAATCGCGTCCATTCCCTGCTAACACTGGCATAGGAGGACGCGATGAATCGCGTCCCTACAAGCAATTGCAAGGATAAACCTGGATATATTGGATGTGGATAGACGCTCTCCGTAAGGAAGAAGGGTAAAGCAATGACAGTTCAACCATCTCGCATACGTATTCCGGCAGAAATACTGGCGCTATCACACGAGCGTGATGAATTACGCAGAAAAGGCAAATATGAGAAAGCGGATGATCTCAAACGACAACTAGAAGAGGCCGGGTACGGCATCAAAGATAACCCGCATGGGGCACACCTGATCGTTTTGCCGGGCGTTGAGATCGATGGAGTGAACTATCGCACGTCGCGCCATGTTCCATCGAAGTTGGAGCACGCGGATACCTGCGCGTTTTCGGTGAATATCCTGGCGCAAAATACCTTTGAAGCAACGCGGCGCTGTATCGAAAGCATCCAGCGTTTCGCCATTGGACAAAATATCGAAATTATGCTGGTTGACAATGGGTCGCAGGATGAATTGTACGCCTGGGCTAAAGCGATGCAACAACAGGACGCGCGCCTGCACGTCTTGCGTATTACGCGCCCGGTGGGCGAGGCAGAAGCGCGTAACGTCGGCTTGAATCGCAGCCTCGGCCAGTACATTTTGATACTCGATAGTTCGATTGAACTAACCGGAGATGTGTTCACACCGCTTGCCGGCACCCTTTCACAATCCGAAGTGGGCATTACCGGTCTGCGCGGCCTGCTTTCAGAAGATATGCGCCACTTTGAAGAAACAAGCAAGCTCGAAGTCGAGGCCATTGCCGGAACGTGCATGGCATTTCCCAGAAGTTTGCTCAAACGCACCGGTCTTTTTGACGAACGCTTCCGTTTTCCTTTTTATATGGATATTGATTTCAACTTTGCGGTGCGAGATTGCGGAAAAAGCGCGCTGGTCATACCGGACTTACCCGCGCGCAGCTATCCGCAGCAGGAATGTAACGCGAAAATGTCAGACGCCGAGCGCACCCGCCTGACAAAGAGAAATTTCTACCGCTTCCTCGACAAATGGGGGCACCGCGACGACTTATTGCTCGCGCAAGATGAGTAGCATTTGCATACATTCGTGATACAATACTGCCAGGATGAGACGCTCGTAATAAAATCCTCTCCTGTGCAGCATGGGCGCTAGCCATACGCTCAATTTGCTCTACACATCTGCACATCTGCACACCCGCTTGCGTCATGGCGTGGCGTGATTTCTATTCTCTAAGGAGTAACAAATTGGTAACAATGACAAAGCGAAGTGATATCCCCGCAGATTATACC
>DAHVFL010000456.1 GCA_027316975.1 Chloroflexota bacterium
GTGTGAGGTGATGCAGCGCGGTCCGGGTATCTCCCTGGTGGCTGGCGAGCATTCCGAGCATGTTGTGGGCCTGGGCCAGCGCGTGGGTGTCATCGTTGGCTTCTGCCAGTTCTCCGGCGCGTTGTGCGAATGTAAGCGCCTTTTGCGACTGCCCGCGCTGGTGGGCCGCGAGGCTCCAGTCGGCGTAGATGCTGGCCTGCTGGCCGGGTGATGCTTCGGATATATGCAGGGCTGCTTCTAAATGGCTTTCGGCAAGTTCCCACTCCCCGCGTCGCATGTAGACGTTGCCAAGTTTATGCTCTATCCCGCTCAGCGCGTCGGGTTCGCTGAGGGCCGCGGCCCTTTCGTAGCTATTGAGGGCGTTGTTATATTCTCCCAACAGGGTGTTCAGGTCTCCGATAGCTTGATGCAGCGCGGCTGTATCGGGATGGCCGAGTGCCAGGGCCAGTTGCAGGTGAGCGATGGCCCCGGCATTAGCATACAGGGAGCGGGCGTACTCACCGGCCAGCTTGAAGTACTCCGCCGCCGCGGCGTCGTTTCCGGCGAGGCGGTAGTGATGGGCGATCTGGCCTGCCTGGGGGCCGCTTTCGCGATGCCCTCGCGCATGGCTGGCAAGCGTTTCGGCTATGCGGCGGTGCAGCAGCCGCCGCCGCGCCAGGCTGGTCTCTTCATACACAAGCGTTCGCAGTTTCTCATGACTGAAGTCGTAGGACAGGTTATATGTACCGGCGTGATGCTGTGCCTCTACAACCAGTCCCTGCGCGCTCAGTCCTTCCAGGGCCGTGACGGTTTCGACTTCGCTGCGACCGCTTGCTTCGCGCAGGATGTCGAAGTCGAAGGAACGCCCGATGACCGCCGCCGTATTGAGCAATTGCCAGCCAATTTCATCGACCGCGCTCAGGCGAGACGAGAGCAGGTCGCGGATGCCGCCGGTCAGCGACCAATCGGGCTGCGCAGTGTTGAGCACTCCTTTCTCGATGGCGGTCAGGTATTCGGTGAGAAAGAAAGGGATGCCCTCTGTTTCAGCATAGAGGCGGTCAACAAAGTTGGGGGTTCGATCGAGCGCGCCGATTGATTGTACTAACTCTCGCACGGAAGGCTGGCTCAGGCGCGATAGCGAGAGTATTGCGGCATTGCCTGCGCGTTGCGCTTCAACGAAGAGCTGGTACAAAGGCGTTCCTCTGGATGGGTGTTTGCCGCGCCAGGTGAGGAGCAGGCACAATGGATGTTCATAGAGCCTGCGAACGAAATAGCTGACCCATTCGAGAGAGGCGCCATCGGCCCAGTGCAGGTCGTCGAAAAAGAGGATACCGGGAGCGCTTCCCGCGCACAGCGCCAGCAGCAACTGGCGAACACCCTCATAGAAGCGCGTTTGTGCGCCGGGATTGTCAAGCGGGAGGGGAGTCGATAGTCCGTTGCGCGATGTGGCAAGTTCGGGAAGCAGGCGCGAAGCTTCGCTTAGCCAGGAGGCCGGTAAGGAATCCAGGCTCTGTGTGTCGTGTTGCTGAGCAAAAGCGCCATGTAACGCGCTGGTGATAGGCGCGTAGGCAAGTTGCGCTTCTCCCTCGTAGCAGCGCGCGACGATGGCGTTGGCTTGCCTGTCCCGCGCATAGGCAAGCAGTTCGTCGGCCAGGCGCGTTTTGCCAATACCAGCGTCTCCTTCCAGCACTATCACCCGCCCGCCCCCATTGATTTCCTGGTACGTTTTGAGCATGGTTGCCCATTCATCCACGCGGCCCACTAGAGGATACCCCATAGCTGCTATATGAGGACGCGATTCTGCGCGTCCGTCTGTGCGTCCATTTACGCGCCTTTCCGCCGGGTCTTTACTTTCCGCGTGTTCGTGACGAGTGGAGTCGGATGTCGTGAGAGCAGATGGGTTGGCGGTGGCGGACGCGATCAATCGCGTCCCTATATTTTCGTGAGTGGGAACTGGCGCGGGTAGTTCTGGTGGTGGAGAAGGGATGAGGTTTTCTTTGATAAGCTGGTAGAGGTGAGTTGTTGCTTCGAGTGGGGAGACGCCCAGTTCTTGCTCGAGCGCCTGCACGCACTCGCGATACTGCTGCAGCGCGGTTGTGCGTTGCCCTGCCCAGGAGTACAACAACATCAACTGGCGGTGTGCCGGTTCGTGCAGTTTGTCCAGGGCTAACCAGCGCCGCGCATGCGCAATGGCGGTATCAAAATGATGCTGCGCGCTATGGCAGCCAGTCAGCTTTTCAAGCGCGCCGGCAAATTCGCGGCGCAGCGTGTCGGCCTGGTAGAATTGCCAGTCGTCAAAGCCGGGACTGTCGCGCAGGCTGAAGCCAGCCATGAAATCATCCTGGTAGAGCGCGATGGCTGCCGTAAGCGGTTGGATACAGGCAGTACAAACAGCGCCCGGCGGGTGTCCATGCGTGCCGCATTCCGCCAGGAGACCGCGAAGATCATGCACATCGACCCGAATGCCTGTGTGGAAGTCCAGACCTAATGTTTCTCTTTCAATATTGAGCCATTGCCCCCCCAGCGCTTTGTTGAGAGAGGAAAGGGTGCGCCGCAGGGCTGCCCGCGCGTGTGGCTGATCGTTCTCGGCCCAGAGCAAGGTAGCAAGGCTATCGCGGCTATGTGGTTGGCGAGTGATCGCGAGATAGGCAATGAGCGCGATTGCCTTGCGGGTATCAACGTTGATAGGAGCGCCTGCTAGTTCGATGCGCGGCGGTCCAAATACATTGATACATAGGCCAGACATACTACACCTCCGTTGCGTTGATTATATGCGATTCATATATTCAACGCAACGAGATGTGTGGGTGATTGTTTTCCGTAACGGTTTACTACTCGTGGTTCGCGTATTTTCCGGGCAGTTCTAAAGAATTGTCCCACAAATTACCTGTTTTTCAAGCCGAAAGATCGAACAGGTGTACAGTTGTTCAAATGTTCGAACGAATTGCTCTGAAAGATGCACATTTCGAGCCTCCGAAGAGCAACCCGACCCTCCTTCGACCGAAAATGCCTGAACCTGGTTCAAGCTATCGTTCCCAAGTGGGGAAGCAACACGGTTATTTCGCCGTTTTTTGGCCCCAAGTGGGGAATACAATTCATTTTACGTCCCAAAAAATACGCGAACCGTGAGACATAGCTTTGTGAATTCTCGCTTTCATAAGAATGCTCTCTATTTTTTTGCTCGCGGGTTCCAGGGCGACCGCTTCACAGGCCAGGCGGCTGCCGACGAGTGTCACTCTGAGCGCAGCGAAGAGTCTGTCGTGTCGGCATCGAGATCCTTCGCTGCGCTCAGGATGACATGCTCTCTGGTTTCACGCACAGCACAAAAAATAGCGCGCACCCCTTTCCTAACTGACTGTGTAAAACCACGATGAGGTTGCGCG
>DAHVFL010000457.1 GCA_027316975.1 Chloroflexota bacterium
ATGGTGAGCAGATGGACGATTTCGTTACCTATCGCCAACAGGTGAATTTCTGTGGGAAGTCGCGCTGTCGCAAGTGTCGCGATGGAATCGGTCATGGTCCCTATTGGTACGCTTTTCACGTTACTACTGATGGACGTAAGGAGCGTGTTTATATTGGGAAGAATCTTCCTCCAGATGTGGTGAACGCCGAGAAACCGGTAGAATCGTATGGTGAGATTGAAACGCTGGATCGCTTGCTGGCTGCTGATGCGGGCAATGAGGTTATTTTGCAACGATTGGCGCTGGCGTTGGCGCTGGCGAAACGGCGAGGCGAGGCTTTGCGCGCCTGCCAGCGTTTCTTCACTACGCTGCACGCGATGCATCGTGTTCCTTCTCAGGAGACACAGTCCTTGTACGAGGCTGTGCAGCGAGGTGATGATCTCTCCCCATTCACCCGTTTTGATGATGATACATCGCTGCAATTACGTGGGGGCGGGGGTGGTGTTGACGAGGGAAGTGGACTTATGCGGTTGCACCCCGGCACAATGCGCTCACCATCTGGCGAAACACATAGCACACTCCCACTCGCGTCTTTTGATGCGGAGCAGACGTATTACGGGCGCAGCAATCAGAGTCCGCTGGTGGGGCGTGACCGGGAACGGGAGACGCTACGGGAGTTGCTCCGCGTGACGGAGACGGCGCTGCGGCAGAGCAGAAATGGGGGCGCGGAGCAAGAACAGGGTATGGTAAGCGCGGCTAGAGCGTTTGAAAGGCCGCGCTCGCAATGCATTGCGCTGATGGGAGAATCGGGTATAGGCAAGACGCGCCTGGCCGAGGAAACGGCGCGCGCCGCGCTGCACGAAGGCTGGATGGTTGTCTGGAGTCATGCCTACGCGCAGGAGAGCGGCATCCCGTATCGAATGTGGAGTGAGGCGTTGCGTGGACTGCTGGAACAGGGGTTATGGCGACCCGACGAGATGATGGCGGAACAGCAAACGCTCTTCCATATCTATCTTCCACTCAAGACGCTGCTGCCAGAACTGCAAGAATGGTGGCCGCAGGACGAAGGGCGCGATAACCCCGCATCCTATAATCATAATCCGCTTTCGCCTGAACAGGAACAGGCACGGTTGCGCGAGGCGGTGTATGAATTATTGACGCATCTCAGTTCAACTATGCCTTTGCTGATTGTGCTGGATGATGTGCAATGGGCGGATGGCAGTAGCTGCGAAATGCTGGGGTACCTGGCGCGCCGCTTGCAGGGACACCCTATCGCTTTGCTCGCCACCTGTCGCGAGACCGAACTGGCCGCTAACACCGCGCTGCATTCCTTGCTGTCGCATATGCAGCGCGAACATGCTGTTGAGTACGTGCGCGTCGAGCCGCTAACCGACGCCCAGATTGCTACGCTGGTAGCGCACCTTCCCGGCAAGCTGGTGCAGGATATCCAGGTACAGGCGGCGGGCAACCCGTTCTTCGCGGAAGAGTTGGCCTTTTCGCTGCGCGCCGGGCGGGGCGAACGTGGCACAACAGGCGAAGAAATGCCAGAACTGCCGAAGACCATTACTGCCGCGCTCAACCAGCGCGTGCAGCGTTTGAGCGCGCCTTGCCAGCAGTTGTTGGGGCGGGCAGCCGTGCTGGGCGGTTCCTTCGGTTTATCTCTTGTTAGCACGATGGAAACGGGCGCGAGGGCCATCGATGAAGATACTATGTTTGATCTGTTGGACGAGGCCCTGCGTCTGGGTGTGCTGACGGAAGAGGGGACGGGGACGCGCATTACCTATCGTTTCTGGCATCCCTTACTGGCCAATCACCTTTATACGACGCAGTCTGCTGCCCGTCGCGCGCGCCTGCACCGCCGCGCCGCCGAGGTGTTGCAACACGTCTATGCCGGACGCGAGGATGAGCAGGCGGCAGCTATCACCGGACACCTGCTTAAGGGAGGTGGAGAGGCGACGCAGATCGCGCATTTCGCGCAAATGGCGGCCAATTTCGCCTACGCGCTCTCAGCCTATCCCGAAGCAGAATATTATTATCATGTGACTGTAGAGTATGTGGAGGCTGCTCATCAGCAGCATGGGTTTCCACGGTCGGGGCGATCCCTTCCGCCGGAGATACGGGCGCAACTGGCGTTTGTGCTCGAACGCCTGGCGGAATGTATGCGTATCGAGGGCAAATTTCAGGAGGCGCGACAATTGTTTGAACGCGTGCTGGAGGTGCGCAACCAGCAGGCAGAATCCACACCAGGCGCGCTCGATACGCAGGAGGCCCAGGTGCAGGCTTTGCTGTGGGGCGAAATAGGCTGGACATGGCGCTACACGGGTGATAGCTTGCGCGCCTGGCAGTGCTGCGAACGCGGCGAGCAGGTGTTGCGCGAGGCCGGGATAACATCGGGTCCCGCGCCCGCCCGTTTGCGTTTCCAACAGGGCAGCTTGCGCTGGCAAGAGGGTAAATACGAGGAAGCGTATCACATCGCGAGTGAAGCGCTGCAGCTTTTTGAGGGGGTGCAACCACAGGCGGCCAGCGATGCCGGGGGCCTGACGCGCATTCGCAGCACGTTGCTGGGCGACCCTGTGGATGTTGGTCGAGCGCGCGCGCTGCTGGGGGCGCTTGCCTACAACCTGGGACGGCACGATGAGTCTTTTCGTCATTTGAATACGGCGCTAGGTATCTACGAGAAGTATGATAGCCAGCGCGAAATTGCGCACGTGTGTTGCAATATAGGCTATACGCATATGAAGTTGGAGCAGTATAGCCAGGCCAACACTTTTTTGCAGCGTTCGTTCGCGCTCGCCGAGCGTATCGGTGATGTGCCGCTGACATCAGTGGTACTGCATATCTTCGGTTTGCTGGCGGAAGCATCGGGCGAAGGTGGCAATGAAGAAGCTGAGCGCTATTTCAGGCGCGCCCTGGCGCTGGCCGAGCAGATCAACGATCGCGAATATCTCAGTACCTGGCGCGCCGACCTCGGCGGCGCGTTGATGAAACAGGGCAAACTTGAGGATGCAGCTGTCGCTATTCAACATGCTTTGCGAATCGCGCGCGCTATACGCAATATCCCGTGCATTGCTCATGCTCTTGTGGCTCTGGGCAATCTCAGAATCGCGCAGGCCAGAACGATCGGTGATGCGCGCTATCTCAAACGAGCCGGAGCAACCCTGCGCCGCGCCCTCGCCCTGCCCGGCCTGGATAGCGAAAACCACACGAGCGGTCAGGCCGCCCTCGCCGAAGTCGAGCAGTTACATATCTGAATTTTTGGACGCCCCATTCAGAATCATATTGCAAGGCATACAAGGAAACGCGATAAAAACATCCCGCCTCATTACCCCCACTCCGGTATACTTTCACTAAAGCAGGTACTGGATGTATCT
>DAHVFL010000458.1 GCA_027316975.1 Chloroflexota bacterium
AAGGGGCCAGCGAGTGGGAACTGTCATCCTGAGCGCAGCGAAGGATCTACGCGCCGCCGACGAGAGATCCTTCGCTGCGCTCAGGATGACAGCCTCTGGCGACCGGCGCGTTTCAGGAACCTACCAGTCAAAGGCTGGGCGTCCCCCCTTATCCTATACGAAACGCCTATTCGATTGTGCATTCCGCTTCGTAGCAGGGTACGGGCGGCGGCTCTGCCCCCGCCCTGGTCATCCGCGTGCTTGTCCGCCCTGGTCATCCATGTGCTTGTCCGCCCTGGTCATCCGCGTGCTTGCCCCCGCCCTGGCCTTCGCGCAAAATAATGACGGCCACCCCGCTCCCAAAACCGCCCTTGTTTTTGGGAATTTTCTATGGTATGCTTTCCGTTACAGTAGTTAGTGTACATTGCACACTGATTTTTTATTTGTCTGCGGACAAAGTGTTTTTTTTACACTTATATTAGTGTACATTGTACACTATGTCACGAAGGAGTAGAGTACATGGCAAGTCACCAGGCATACGATATCGTGATCGTGGGCGGCGGCATCGCCGGTTTATCGACGGCGCTGCGCCTGCCAGCCACCGTGCGTGTTGCCCTTTTGACCAAGGGCCAGCTTGGCGAGAGCAATACGCGCTACGCCCAGGGTGGCTTGACCGTCGCGCTGGGTGAGGACGATAGCCCGCAATTGCACGCGCAGGACACCCTGGTCGCCGGGGCCGGACTCTGCGATGAAACTGCTGTGCGCATACTTACCGAACAGGCTCCCTCTGCTGTACGCTGGCTGATCGAGATAGGCGCGCGCTTTGACCGCGCTCGTCCCGGCAGCGACGAACACGCCACCGCCGGTGGTCTCTTGCTGGGTCGTGAAGCCGCCCATAGTCGCTGGCGCGTCCTGCACGCCGGCGGCGACGCCACCGGAGCCGAGATCGAGCGCGCCCTCACCGCGGCAGCGCGCCAGCGTTCCTCCATCACACTCTACGAAGAAAGCTATGTAGAGCGTTTGCTGGTCGAGCGAGGCGCGTGTACCGGCCTCGTTGCGCTTGACCGCTCCGGTCGTCCATTCACCATCGAAGCGCGCGCAACCGTGCTGGCGAACGGCGGCGCGGGTGGCCTCTGGCTGCACACCTCTAACCCTGCTGGCGCAACGGCTGACGGGTTAGCGCTGGCATGGCAGGCAGGCGCATCCCTGACCGACCTGGAGTTTATGCAGTTTCACCCGACGGTGCTGGTAGCCGGAGGAGCCTCGCATCTCATCTCGGAAGCCGTGCGCGGCGAGGGCGCTTACCTGCGCAACCACGCGGGCGAGCGTTTCATGTTGCGCTACTCCGAACTGGCCGAACTGGCTCCCCGCGATATCGTAGCGCGTGCCATCCTGAGCGAAATGCTGGCTGAAGGCGTCGATCACCAGTACCTTGACCTGCGCCACCTGCCCGCCGCGCGCGTGCATGAGCGTTTCCCCACCATCTCAACCATTTGTCGCGGCTATGGCCTTGATCTGGCGAGCGACCTGCTGCCCATCGCACCCGCCGCGCATTATTGCATGGGCGGCGTCATGACCGACTCGCGGGGGCAGACCTCGCTGCCGGGTCTGTATGCCGTTGGTGAAGTGGCCTGCACCGGCGTGCATGGCGCGAACAGGCTCGCCAGCAACTCGCTGTTAGAGGGCCTGGTCTTCGGACTGCGACTGGCCGACGGCCTGGCCGGAAAACTCACAGAAGAGGTGCAGCCGTCGCGCCGCGCCATCTCCATCCCCGTCTGCGACGACCTGCAACGCTACACCTCACTACTGCGCATCTCGCCCGACCGCGAAAGTATCGCAGCGGCGCGGCGCGAACTGCGCCAGGTCATGTGGCAATACGTCTCCCTGCGCCGCGACGAAGATGGCCTGCTGGAAGCGCGAGCGCGTCTCAACACACTCACAGCCCGCCTGCTGTCAACCCATACTCCCACTGGCTCTACATCCTTGCAGGTGAAACCAGGAGCGACACCCCTTGCGGGTGTCCCGTCTAACTGCGCGAGAGGCGCGCACGGGACGCCCACAAGGAGTGTCGCTCCTGCATGTAGCGACTCCCTGAAAGACCTGGACCCCGCCACGCAGGACGCCTTCATCACCGCTCCCGCGTGGCACGAAACCGTCAACATGTTCAAAGTAGCCGAACTGGTCATCGCCGCCGCCCTCCAACGCCGCGAGAGCCGCGGCAGCCACTGGCGCAGCGACCACGAAGCTCTCGATCCCTCCCTGACAGGCCGCCATTACGTCCTGCAACCCGTCAGCATACAATTGACAGAGCAGAGCTTCCAATCCATAGGAATGACCTCATGCAAGTAAACAGCGCACTATATACTACCCGAGGAAACCTCGCTCTCCCGCGTAGGGACGCGGGTGGAAGTGGAGAGGAAGCGGGGACCCTTGTGGGCGTCCTCCCCGCCTCTAACCATCACCCTCCCCGTCGTAGGGACGCGGGTGGAAGTGGAGAGGAAGTGGGGACCCTTGTGGGCGTCCTCCCCGCCTCTAACCATCACCCTCCCCGTCGTAGGGACGCGGGTGGAAGTGGAGAGGAAGCGGGGACCCTTGTGGGCGTCCTCCCGTACCAGGCGATTCTTCGAGGGGCAAAACGATCGATGCGCGGGAAAAGGACGCCCACAAGGGTCCACCCCAGATCCACTCATCCACCCGCGTCCCTACATGTATATTCCAACTTTTCAACCAGGTTGGATTATTATTTCCACCCCTCAATGGAGGTAGCCTACCATGTCTAACATCCCCTTTGCGCTGATCCGCGCCGCGCTGGAAGAGGACGGTGCATTCGCCGATATCACTACCCTGAGTACCGTGCCGCTTGAACAACAGGCGCATGGCAGCATCATCACACGCCACGCGGGTGTTATCGCCGGATTAACGATAGTGGCTGCCACTTTTCACGAACTCGACCCGCGTGTTGCCGTGACGTTGCTGGTTGAAGATGGCGCAACTGTGCAGCCCGGCCAGCTCATCGCCATCCTGCGTGGCCCTGCCCGCGCCGTATTGAGCGCGGAACGGGTTGCCCTCAACTTCCTGGGGCGGCTTTCAGGCATAGCCACGCTTACGGCGCAATGCGTCCAGGCCGTCGAGGGAACGCGCGCCCGCGTTCTCGATACGCGCAAAACCACCCCCGGACTGCGCGCCCTGGAGAAAGAAGCCGTGCGCCTGGGCGGCGGCCACAACCACCGCTCCGGCCTGAACGACGGCATCTTGATTAAAGATAACCACATCAAGGCCGCCGGAGGCATAGCGCAGTCGATTCGAGCCGCGCGCGCCCGTGCCCCGCACCTGCTCAAAATCGAAG
>DAHVFL010000459.1 GCA_027316975.1 Chloroflexota bacterium
CGCCATACGCACCAGTTGGCCGACGCCTTCGCGGTCAAGCGTCTGGAACGGGTTGGTGGCAAGGATTTTCACCTTCTCTTTAGCACCCGGCTCTTCCAGGCCATCAACGTAACGCAGCAAGAATTTGCCTTCCGCGTCGTCGCGGCTAATACCAAAGGTGGTCTGTGTCAGGTCGTTGGTGCCGAAGCTGAAAAAGTCAGCGATGGGCGCGATCTGGTCGGCGGTCAGCGCGGCGCGCGGCAGTTCAATCATCGTACCGAACTTGTACTCGATAGCTGAACCGGCCTCGGCGGTAATCTCCCGCGCCACGGCCTCAAGCTGGCGGCGCACTTCCTTAAGCTCGTTCACATGGCCCACCAGAGGGATCATGATCTTGGGCTGCAACTTCTTACCTTCGCGCGCCAGTTCGAGCGCGGCTTCCAGGATAGCGCGTGTCTGCATCACGTTGATTTCGGGGAAGAGCAGCCCCAGGCGGCAACCGCGCAGGCCCAGCATGGGATTCATCTCGCGCATAGCCCCCACCTTTTCAAGCATCGTGCGTTTCTCCGCGAGTTCCTTCTTCAGATCCTTACCAGTCTGTTTGAGTTGCTTCGCAGCCTTCTTTTTGAGTTGCTTCGCGAGCTTCTTATTACCATCCCGCTCAGTCTCAAGGCGCGTCACCTCGACCAGCAGGTCTTCATAAGAAGGCAAAAACTCGTGCAGTGGCGGGTCGATCAGGCGAATGACGACCGGATAGCCTTCCCCCGTCTCAGCATTGACCATAGACTCGAAGATACCCTTGAAATCGCTGCGCTGGAACGGCAATAATTGATCGAGTGCCGCTTGCCGCTCCTCTTTCGTCTCGGCCAGAATCATCTGCTGCACAATCGGCAGTCGTTCCTGCTCCATAAACATATGTTCGGTGCGGCACAGCCCGATGCCTTGCGCGCCAAATTCCACGGCGCGTTTCGCGTCACGCGGGTAGTCTGCGTTAGCCCACACCCCCAGCCGGCGGTACGTATCGGCCCAGGTGAGCAATTGCTTCAGATCGACCTCTTTCTCATAATCAGGGTCAACCGTCTTGATGATACCCGCGAAAACCTCGCCGGTTGCTCCATCAATCGAGATATCGTCCCCTTCGCGCAACACGACATCTTTTCCCACCACACGGAAGAGATGGTCTTCCTCGCTCACACGGATGCCTTCGGTGCCCGCCACACAGGGCAGGCCCAGGCCGCGCGCCACCACCGCCGCGTGGCTGGTCGCGCCACCGCGAGCCGTCAGCACGCCCTTCGCCACCAGCATTCCATGCACATCATCAGGGCTTGTTTCGGGGCGCACCAGCACAACCGGGGTGCCAGCTTTACCGAGCTTCTCTGCCTCGTCAGCGGAAAATATCGCTTTGCCGCTGGCCGCGCCGGGGGAAGCGTTCAACCCTTTCGCCAGCAAACGACCTTCTTTTGTCGCTTTCTTCTTATCCTCATCGTCGAAGCGCGGCAGGAGCAGAATTGATACCAGGCCCGGATCAACCCGTTTGATGGCCTCCTGCTCGCTAATCAACCCCTCAGCAACCATATCAACAGCGATCTTCACGGCAGCCTGCGCGTTACGCTTGCCGGAGCGCGTCTGGAGCATATAGAGGTGGCCCTTTTCGACGGTGAACTCCAGGTCTTGCATATCGTGATAATGCTGCTCAAGTCGATGGGCGATTTCCAGGAATTGCTGGTAAACGTGCGGCAAATCCTGTTCCAGGCGGTCGATTTTGGATGGTGTCCGAATGCCAGCTACCACGTCTTCGCCCTGGGCGTTCAGCAGGTATTCACCGAACAACTGCTTCTCGCCCGTGTTGGGGTTGCGCGTAAAGGCTACGCCTGTGCCGCTGTCGCTGCCCAGATTGCCAAAAACCATGCTCTGCACGTTGACGGCGGTTCCCAGGTCATGCGCGATCTTGTTGTAGTTGCGATAATCAATGGCGCGTTTATTGTTCCAGGATGAGAAGACGGCCTCGATAGCTTTGCCCAACTGCGCGTATACGTCGGTGGGAAATGGCTCGCCCGACTGCCGCTCGGCAATGTGTTTGAACTCAACCACCAGCCGCTTGAGCGCATCGGCGGGAATTTCCGCGTCGCTGGCAACGCCTGCCTGCTCTTTATATGTGTCCAGCACATGCTCGAAGTCTTTTGGATCGGTGTCCAGCACAATCTTGCTGAACATCTGGATGAAGCGACGATAGGCGTCATAGGCGAAGCGTTCGTCACCCGTCAGCTCGACCAGCCCCAGCACAGTTTCGTCGTTGATACCCAGGTTCAGCACGGTATCCATCATACCCGGCATGGAAAACCTCGCCCCGGAACGCACAGAGACCAGCAGTGGATTCTCTTGCTTGCCAAAGCCTTTGCCGGTCTGCTGTTCAACGATCTTCAGCGCGGCCAGCGCCTGCTCCCACATGCCCTGCGGGAACTGCTTATTCGAGTCGTAATAGGCGTTGCAGGCCTCGGTAGTGATAGTAAATCCGGGAGGAACCGGCAGCCCTGCATTGGTCATTTCCGACACTCCCGCGCCCTTGCCACCCAGCAGTTCGCGCATCTGCGCGTTGCCTTCACTAAAGAGATACACCCATTTTCTGGGGGATTGTTTAACGGCCTCATCTAATTCCGACCGTGTAATTTGCTGTGTCACAGGTAGCCTCCATCTAACAAATAATTTGTATCGTCTTTTTGGGAGAGATGATTCTCTCCCCGGCATATCTAAGGATCGAGGATGCCCGCCAGGGGCCACCCTCCACATCCTCACCGCTCCCATCCCTGCAATAACTACGCATGTAATACGATGTTTCTAGCCCAGTGTAAGATGTGGCGCGCGTGCTGGCGGTAGCTTTCAGCCTGTTCCGCGTTAATCACTTCGTCAGCTTCTTCCGGGGGCGTATCGGCATAGAATGCTTCGGGATGAAACGGTGTCAGTATCGCCATCTCCTCTTGAATATCTGGCGGAGCGCCCACTATCGCGCCCAGTTCGCGCAAGTCGTGGTCATACATCGAACGATGGCCGTAACGCAGCAAACTCACCGCCTGGGCTGCCTTCTCGACTACCTGATTGCAGAAATCCGCGCACGCGAAATGCCGCCCCAGCCCGAGTTCCACGCCTGCCGTTGCCATATCCGCTGCCGCCTCCGCGTAGAGTCCCAAAGCGCCCTGTAAATCATGCGTGGTGGAGACATCCTCGTCCTCATTCTCTTCCTCATACATCGTTGTATTTGGTGTATGTAAGTACCCTGGCTTTGTTACTCCAGTGTTTGGACCCTGAAGCAAGTTTTGCTCTAAATGTACGCCTTCTCGAATCAAT
>DAHVFL010000045.1 GCA_027316975.1 Chloroflexota bacterium
GATTACCCCGCATCACCAGCGAAGCCGACCGCGCAATTTGCCGCCGTTCGCTGGCAATCTGAACCCCGCTCACCTCCTCCTCAACAGGAAGTATCAACCCATTCTGCTCCAACAACCCACCAGAAACTCGCGGTATCGACTCCACCTCATGCTCATGCGCTTTTTCAATACATTCAGGCTGATTATCAATAGATTCTTGTGTCATTCGCGATACTATCTCCTAATATGCTATTCCTGGCCTGATAATCCTAACGAACGAAAACAACAGGGAGATGCTCATCTTCCAACTTTCTGGTTCTGTCATCCTGAGCGAAGCGAAGGATCTCCGTCATTCAACATCCCAGACCCATCACGGAGATTCTTCGCTTCGCTCAGGATGACAGAACCATGTCTTACCATTTTTGGGTCGTTAAAATTCATTCTGTCTATATAACGTTTCAGCCCGGCAACCGCCTGATAGCCTCGATCAATTCAGACGTGGAATGGTGCGGCACGTAGGAAATCAGGCGCACAGTGCCGCCATACGCCTCCACAATACGAGCTTCGGGCAAACGGCTTGTATCCGGTACCTCCAACGCGCCACCCGCGAGGGCGTAATCTCCCCCCTTGACATAGATAGCCGGGCGCACATGTTCGACCAGGGGACCCGCGGTAGGCTCAGCAAAGATAGTCACATAATCGACGCAGGTGAGCGCGGCCAGAATTTCGGCACGTTCGTTCTCCGGCATCAACGGGCGTCCCGGCCCTTTCAACAGGCGCACGCCCTCGTCACTATTCAAGCCAAGTATGAGAAAATCGCCCAGCGCGCGCGCCTCCTGCAAATAGCGCACATGCCCCAGGTGCAGCAGGTCAAAGCAGCCATTGGTCAAAACGCCGCGTTCCCCCGCCTGCTGGCGTCGCTGCGCGTCGCGGACTACATCCTCGCGTCCGCGTATTTTTTGACGAGTATCTACTACCATATTATGCATGAAACGCCTTCATCAATTCCTCCGGCGTATTACTTGCGCAGCCAGGACGACGTACTACCAGGGCCGCCGCCGCGTTCGCCAGATAGGCCGCCTCGCCGGAGCTTGCCCCCGCGGTCAACGCCAGCATAAAAGTAGCCGCGACCGTATCGCCCGCCCCATTGGTATCAACAATTTCACTGGCATGATCCAGCCGGTGTACAGGCAAATGTACCGCCGCTTTGTCCTGCTCGAACAGGCTCATACCTTCCGCGCCTCGCGTAATCAGAATGCTCCTTGCATTGCTGCTGTCCAACAGGCGTCGCCCCGCGTCATTCAATTCCGCCAGCGTGTTGATAGTCATGCCCAGCGCCAGTTCCGCCTCTGGTTGGTTAGGAGTAATCGCCGTCACACCCTGGAAACGCAAAAGCGAGCCATGCGAATCGGCCACAATCACCTTGCCCTGCTCCCGCGCCACCGGCAGGCAGATTTCGAGTATCTCCGGACTGATGACGCCGTTCTCATAATCCGAAAGCGCCACCGCGTCCATCGAAGGCAACACACGCTGAATATAGTCGATGATGCGACTTTTGCTCCCATCTTCCAGGTCAGAGTTGTCAACGCGATCAATACGCACGATATGTTGTTGCACAATCTGCGAGCTTCCCGCCACAATGCGCGTCTTGGTAGACGTTGGACGCCCCACGTCACTCACCAGCCCATCCTGGTGTATCCCCAGCTTGCTTATGGCCTGCCGCAAACGCTGCCCCGGCACATCATCGCCAACCACGCCCGCCAGGAAGACTTCCGCGCCCAGCGATCGCGCATTGACTGCTACATTGGTCGCCCCACCTGGCACGGTGCGTTCCTCATACAGTTCCAGGATCAGCACAGGCGCTTCACGCGCAATACGTGTTGGCCGACCCACCAGGTATTCGTCCGCCACCATATCGCCGATCACCAGCACCCGCTTCCCCGCGAAACCCTCGATGAGCGTGTGTAGTCTATTCATGGCTATACGAAAATCACTCCCCATAAAAAAAGTCTCCATCCCTCAGTAGCGACACCCCTTGTGGGTGTCTTTCACTGGTAGGTCTTTTGAAACGCTCCGATCTGGTCTGTCATGCTGAGCGCAGCGAAGCATCTCTCGCCGGGTCGCACGCAGATGCTTCGCTGCGCTCAGCATGACACCTTTCACCTTGCTGACGCCTTTCTTAAAAAACCTCCCAGTGAAAGTTGTGGGTGTCCCGTGCCGGATTCATGCCGCATAAGGCTTTAGAGGCGCGGGATACCCACAAAGGGTGTCGCTACTAAATTTCCGAGCCTGAAGGACGTTGACCCCGCAGCGCCAGCGTTGCCGCTTCATCAAGCGCATACAGTTCGGGCGGTCGCACAAGCTGGTCGGCGCTCCCCAGGTAACGGATGACCACACCGTATTCGCGCTCAGGCGCCTCGAGCGACACATAGCCATTGACGACATCGCGCAGCACCATCTCTACAGCGCGTTGGAACGGGTCGCCATAGCCACCACCTCCGGCCGGGTTGAGTTGAACGCGATCGCCAGGCGCAACGGAAAAAAGCGCCTTCGGTTGCGGGCGAATGCTCTTGTTCACCAGATATTCGCCCGCCGCGCCGTAGCCGCCGCCTTCAAGCCCGTTGGCCGGGAAGTGCGTGCGGTCAACCAGCGCCGAAATGCCCCACGCTGCATTCCCCGGAGAACCGATCTCCGTCCATTGCCCCAACCCGCCGCGAAACGTGCCAGCGCCACCCGAATCGGTGCGCAACTCACGCCGGTATTGCACCAGCGGGGTCAGGCTTTCCACAATTTCGGCTGGCACCCCCGCGACCCCACTGGGGAACCCGGTGCTATTCAGGCCATCTTTTATGGCGCGCGCGCCGGTGCCGCCACATTGAAACAGGCTGAAAGTAAAGGACTCCTGCGACCCCGGCCATTTCCCATGTAAGACGGAAATCCAGATAGGGTCAGCCCCGCAGGCAATCAGCTTCCCCGGCATGGCCGGTGCTAAGGCCCCGAAGATCACGCCGGGCAGGAAATGCCCGATCAGGTGGCGCGAAGCAACCGCCGCTGGCTCCAGGCAATTGAGAATCGAACCCGGCGGCGCGGTCACATGCACCGGGCGAAAGGCCCCCTCGTTATGCGGCACGTCGGGACTCACCGCCGCCTTGATGGCGAACGAGGCGTAGGCGTGCGTATAGTTCAGCACCACATTGATGCCACGCGAACTCTGGGGCGACGAACCGGCAAAATCGATGAACAGGTCTTCGTCCTCGACAGTCACGGCCACTTTGATATGGATCGGCTCGTCGTAGCCGTCGCTCCAGGACTCGTTCTCGTAGCGCCCGTTGGGCAGGGCGCGGATGGCCGCGCGCATGGCGCGTTCCGAACGCATAATGATTTCGTCAGCCAGCGGATCAATCGAGTCCAGCGCGAATTCACTCATAAAGTGCAACAGTTCGCGCGCCCCAACCGCGTTTGACGAAGTCTGGGCGTAGAGATCGCCAATGGTTTCGTTGGGAGTGCGCACATTGGCGCGGATGATCTTAAATAGCTCAGCGTTCGGCTCGTCGCGAATAAATAGTTTCGTGATGGGAATGCGCAGGCCCTCTTCGTAAACCTCGCGCGCCTCGCCGGAGAAAATGCGCCCTCCGATATCGGGGGCGTGGCAGGTGCTGGCAAAGTAGGCAACCAGCCGCGTGTCTTTGAAGACCGGCGTCAGTATGGTCATGTCGTTGATCTGCCCGGCCGTTTGCCAGGGATCGTTGGTAATCAACACGTCGCCCGGCTGCAATGTTTCCGCCGGATAGGCTCGCAAAAAATGACGCACGCCGGTCGCCATAGCGTTGATATGACCGGGGGTACCCGTAAGCGACTGCGCGATCATGGAGCCGCGTGTATCAAAAACGCCGCAGGCCAGGTCCTGCGACTCGCGCACTACGGTACTGAAGGCGGTTCGCATCAACGTCACCTGCTGCTCATTCACCACCGAGAGCAAACGGTTCCACAGCACTTCCAGGGTTATCGGGTCCAGTGTATCCGTCATGGCAAAGCATCCTCGCAACCGGAGTCATAGTTCGACAATCACGTTCAACTGCTCGTCTATATGGAAACGGCAATCCTGCCCCACGATCACAGTCGATTCGCGCTCTTCAATAATGGCCGGCCCGCTCAAACTTGTGCCGGGCAGCAGCCCATAGCGGTCATAAACCGGTGTTTCGGCGTAGCCTCCCAACTCCGGGAAATAGGCCCTGCGGCTTCCCTTGTACGCGGCGGAAACCACCGCCGGCTCAACTCCTGCTGCTTGTAAACGTACCTGGGGAGCCGGGCTGGACGAGATCACGCGCCAGTTGAGAATCTCCACCGGCACCGACTCGCTGAGCCGCTCATAGAGACGCCGGTACGTCTCTTCAAACGAGCGCAGTATGGCGGGGATGCTATCGCCATTCAGCCGGCCTCCTGGCAGTGGCGCCTGTATCTCGTGACCCTGCCCGGCATAGCGAATATCCGCCACGCGCCGGTGACGAATGTGCGCGGGTAATACGCCCGATTGCGCCAGCAGAGCCTCGCCTTCAGCCTCCATTTCATCAAGCAGCGCATTGGCCTTCTGCCAGTGCATCGCGTCGATACGACCAGGCCAGGAGCGCACGAAGTCAAAGGCGAGCGGCGCGGTGAGAAAGCCTACCGCGCTCATGACGCCTGCTCCAAACGGCACAATTAAGGCGGGCGAACCCAGCGCCTTCGCGATGCGATAACCATGCACCGGCCCGGCTCCGCCGAAGGCAAATACGGGGAAGCGGTGCGGGTCTTTCCCGCGTTCCAGCGTATGGATGCGCGCGGCATTCGCCATGCTTTCATTCACAACCTGGTGAATGCCCCAGGCTGCCTCTTCGAGCGAGAGACCGGATGGCTTAGCGATGCGTTCCAAAATGGCGCGGCGCGCGGCAGCCAGGTCTATCTTGAACTGGCCACCCAGGAAATAATCCGGGTCCAGGTACCCCAATACCAGGTCAGCGTCCGTTACCGTCGGCTCGCTTCCGCCATTGCCATAGCAGACCGGGCCTGGTTCAGCGCCCGCCGATTCCGGCCCCACTTTCAACAGTCCCAGCGCGTCGATTCGTGCTATCGAGCCGCCGCCCGCGCCGATCTCGATCATCTCGATCACCGATAGTTTGATGGGCAGCCCCGACCCCTTTTTCAGGCGATAGCGGCGATCAACTTCAAATTCATGGGCGATGAGCGGCTGGCCGTGGTCGATAATGCAGAACTTGGCGGTGGTGCCGCCCATATCGAACGAAAGCAGGTCGCTATAGCCACAGGCCGCGCCATAGCTGGCAGCAGCCAGCGCGCCGCCCGCCGGGCCGGATTCGAGCAGGCGCACCGGAAAGCGTACCGCTGTATCCACCGTGACAATGCCACCGCTGGAAATCATCAAAAAGAGACTGCCCGAAAATCCGATGCGTTCCAGGCGTGCCTGCAACTCGCGCAGGTACTTCTCAACGCGCTCCTGCACATAGACGTTGGCAATCGTGGTAGACGTGCGCTCAAATTCGCGTATCTCAGGCACCACCTCCGAAGAAATGGCAACGCGCATATGCGGCGCGATACGCTGTATGATAGCGCGCGCTTCCCGTTCCGCAGTAGGGTTGCTAAAACTATGCAGAAAGGCAATCGCAACGGCCTCAATACCGTTCGCCACCAGCTCGCGCGTCAATTGTTCGACGAATGCCCCGTCCAGTTCCGAGAGCGTTGTACCGCCGGACAGCGTGCGCTGCGGCGCTCCAAAACGCAGGTAACGCGGCACCAGCGGTTGCGGCATTTCCAGCATCAGGTCATAGAGTTCGTAGCGGTTCTCACGCCCAATTTCAATGGAGTCGCGAAAGCCCTGCGTCGCCAGTAGCGCGGTACGCGAACCTGTGCGCTCGATTATGGCATTCGTCACCAGCGTGGTGCCGTGTATGAGCTGCCGCGCTTCGCGTGCCGCGATGCCCTCGCGTTTCAACGTTTCAACCACCAGCGCCTCAACAGCCCGCGATGGATCGCCAGGCGTAGTAAGCGTCTTACCGACTGCAAAGCTGCCCGTGACATCGTCGAACACCACCAGGTCCGTGAAGGTACCTCCAATATCCACCCCGATCCTGTGATGATGGGCGGAACCTTCCATCACTCACCCTCCAGTGTGGGGAAGCGGCTCAACGGAAAAATATCTACCTGCGGCGAGCGCTGCTGCGAGAGGAGGCCACCATCGACGGCATAGATATGGCCTGTAATATAGCTGGCATCATCCGAGGCCAGAAAAACGGCTGGTCCGGCCATCTCCTCTGGCTCTCCCACACGTCCGAGCGGTATAGCCTTGCCCCGTTCTCGCTTAACCTCCGGGTTCATACCCTGCGTATCAATCGAGCCAGGAATGAGCGCGTTCACACGAATACCATACGGCGCAAGATCGAGCGCCATAGCCCGCGTTAGCGCCTCTATGCCGCCTTTCGATGCATCATAGGCCGCCATACCGCGGTGAGAATGCGTGGCTCCCCCGCTGGACATGTTAATAATCACGCCCGTATGATTGCGGGCCATTACGCGCGCGGCGCGCAGCGAGCACAGGAAAACGCTCTTGAGGTTTACCGACAGCACGCGATCCCACCATTCTTCATCCCCTTGTAGAAAATGCCGTTCGACATTAATTAACCCGGCGTTGTTGACCAGCACATCCACCGTTCTGAAACGCTCAAGCACGGTATCAAATAAGCTATCAACCTGGCTCTTTTGCGACACATCGGCAATGCCAGCGACGGCCAGCCCTCCCAGAGCAATAATTTCCTGCACAGTACTCTCAACCCCGGCGGCGTTGACATCATTGACAACGACCTGCGCGCCCTCGCGGCCAAAACGCATGGCGATGGCGCGTCCAATACCGTGCGCGGCCCCCGTCACGATCACTACTTTGTTGTTAAAGCGTTGTTGCGTCTGCATGAGCTTGTTTCTCCATCTCTCCGGATTGTTAATGGGCCGGGCCTGAACTCCCTTTCACTGGTAGGTTTCTTGAAACGCGCCGGTCGCCAGAGGCTGTCATCCTGAGCGCATCGAAGGATCTCTCGTCGGCAGCACGCAGATCCTTCGCTGCGCTCAGGATGACAGCCCCTCTCGCTGGCCCCTTTCCTAAAAAACCTCTAGTGAAAGGCCTGAACCCCTTATGATTTGAAAGCCATTTTATACTTTTTTCCCGGCATGTCTCTAGTATATAGTAAGAGCAGCTTTACCCTCTACCCCAGGGGCAGCACCCTTGACGGCCTGCATGGGAAAAGCGCATTAACAAGCAGTTTTACAGTTTCGTTTACCCATACATCGGGAAAGGCTGAACGTAATGCATCCAGATTACGGTAGCCAAATAGCAATTGTAAGAAAACGAGCGGTGGGAAACCACCATCTTCATGCGCATTCCAGATGGGACGTTGCCAATCCTCTACTGTTTGTAATGTGCCTCGCTCGAAGACCATACGCAAACCGCCCCGGTAAAAATTAAACGTGAGTTCGCCGCTATAGCCCGCAGCCATTGAAGATGCCAGCCGCCGCTCCACCACAGGCGCTATATGCTGGATAAACTTTGGTAAGTTAGCGACGCGCACATACCAGGCATATGGGGTCTCTTTCGTAGTTGGCATACTCTTTTCCAGCACCTCGTAGACCGGGTGGGAGCTTCCCAGATTAAAAGTGATGCGGCTAAATGGTTCCGCGTCGCTTTCTCTGACCGGTATCTGCGCTCCTTGCGCTGCCAACGCGCGCAGAAGTGACGGCATGATCGCCTGGACATTAGCCCCGCTCACAAATGCCAGGTCAATCACCCGCAAACTATTCATCCAGCGTATGGGCGGGGTAATCACGTACCCCTGGGGCCGACCATCAACATCAATTATCATCTGAATATGCCAGCCTTCGCCCGATAGTGATGCGCGCCAGGTCGCGAGCTGATAGCGCCACCATTCTTCATCAATGAGCATAGAGACTACACCGGACGCTCGTCCTCGATCGTAGAGGTGTTGCACCAGGGGAATGTCGTCCCAGGTGGCATCGCGCAAGCGAAATGGTTCGGGCGTTTCCTCGTTGGCTTTGGGTAAGAGTGAGAGGTAGATAGAGCATCTTCCACCCAGTTCCAGCGCATATTCATACCCAAAGAGTCGATAGAAGTAGGGAATACCGGTGATGGCCTGCGCAAGATAGCCCTCGGCCTCGCTACGAGCATGAATCATATCGAAGATAGCGCGAATCAATCTTCGATTTCGATAGGCAGGATCGGTAGCCACAATTTCCGGGCGACCAATCGCAAAGGGAATGCCTTCATATTCCCAGGTATGACGCCACAGGCAGGTACAGGCGACCAGGGTGTTCCCCTGCTTGCGCGTATCCTCGACGAGCGCGAAATCACCCGCTCCCATCAGGGGATGCGTCCCGCTCATAAGCTCTCGCATCAGGTGTCCCAATGGTGTATTTAGAGGCTCGTCAGCCCGATCCCGAAAAACGAAGCTGACCAGGTGCGCGATACTCTCTGTGTCATCAGGCGTAGACCAGCGCAGTAGAAGTCCATCTCCCAGGTCACGCCGGTAGTCTTTGTCGGCTGCTTCTGTGTTCATACTACCAACTCCTTTCTAATTCTGGCCGCTTTCACCTTACGCCACAGGGTGGGCGCGGCGTCGCTATCGCGCACCAGTAGTCCAAAGCCGGCCCAGCTGAGCGCCAGCACGGCAGAAGCAATGAAAGTAGCATGATACGCTTCCAGGTTGGGGACGACCGCGCCGCTCGCGCTCAGTTTCGTCAGACCTGCGATACTTCAGAGCTTCATATGTTTGAGGAATTCGCTCGCCCTGGCCTGGCCGATGCCAACTTTCTCAGCATAAGCGAGAATTTCCTCTTCCTGCCGGGCATACATCTGCTTGATGAGCTTGCGTTTGGCTGGATCAATCCCGCGTGGTGAGGACTGGCTGATCTCGTAAAGAAAGCCGGTCATATCCAGCAACTTTAGTTCGTCACGCAAGGTCTGATCTTCTTCAATCCCAAAGGCGCTCTGGATATCGTTCTGGATAGTCTCGATAGCCTCTTTGACGGCTGCCGTTTTGAAGAAGGGCAGGATATCACCAATGACCGCTTCGTGCGCGTCATGCACCAGCGCCAGGGTCACAAGCCGGTCCCGTTTCTCCTGGGGATAGCTATTAAACGCTGACCAGTAGAGGGACAGGAAGGCCACGGCCATCGTATGCTGCCCGACATTCCACGTCCCAAATCCAGAAACGCTGTACACCCTGGGAATGTTGAAAATATTCATGAGAAAATCCAGGTTTGGATGCTTTGAGACGTGGCCTAGCATTCCCTGTGGCGTAAAGATGTTCTCGTAATCGATGTGTTCGTCCATGTAATTTTTAACCTGTGCAAGCAATTCATAGCTCTCATGCGCAAAGAAAAAACGCCTCTTTGAGGAATATGCTGTGTAATTCCGTTTATGCAGTCATTTTCTGGAAAAGGGTTTGGAACGCCGTCCCCTGCGTAGTCAACGTATTATTAAAGGTAATCAAAGGCAGAGCGGTATTGGTGACGGAATACTGCATAGAGGCGAAGACCCGGTTGGCAGCCAGCGTATTTAGCGCCGCGGTCGTCCACTGCGTCATGAAACTGGCGTTATTATACTTCCCATCATCGATGGGCAGACCATTGCTCTGTGTGGATTGGTCGGCGGCATAATTCCATTCTGTAATCATAATAGGCAGCGAAGTCCCCAGAATCGTTTGCATGACAGCGCGCGCATCGCTGATATGCGCTGTCCACCCGCTCAGACTCGCCAGGCAATCGGCTGCCGGGTCTTTATAGCTGCATGTGTATTCGTGCCAGCTAATCGCGTCAGGGCGTGGATTCGCGCCTTGCAGGAAAGTGGTCAGGTTGTTACGGTTATACTGGTAACTGACCGGGCCGATAAACTTGCCGTTGCGTGCGATGCGTTGAAATTGCGGAATGAGCGTGTTCCACCCCTGCGTATAGCGCGAGATGGTTATGCCGTTATAGTCGTCTTCGTTGCCAAATTCATAGTAGACCAGGCTATCGCCAAAGACACTATTGCTATTCTGAATCATGCGCGTATCATCAGCAAGCGCATTGGGGTCGCGCAGACCGTTCAGCACAATGAGAGGGATCGCGCCAATGCTTTTGACAGCCTGCTCCGCCTGCACTTCGAGCGCATTGGGAAGGTTGTGCCGCAGGGGTATGCGCACGATACGGATATGGATTTGTTGCATCAAGGCGCGAGTCGTTGCTGAAGTAACCACCTGGTCATTAGCATCAAACAAACCCAGATTGGTGCCAAAGAGCAGAGCCGACGCCTTCGTCGCCGGAGTGCTGCTCGCCTGCCCCTGCTGGGTTGGCACAGTGGTTTGCTGAGGAGGCAATATCGCCTGTTTGCCTGCTGTGATTCCACGAACTACGACCACTCCCCCAATCACAAGCACTATCAGAAGAATAGAAAGCCCTATAAAAATAGGACGACGTCGAAAGGGCCGGGTTGCGTGCGTTTCATTTTTCATAACAGACCTACATTTCTTAGTGTAAGTATACCCAGGAGAGTATACACAAACTACGAAATGTTTGCAAATGACCCGACTGCTTCAAGCTGAGGCAGGTGCAAACCGCGCCAAAACATGGTACAATGCGGCTATGAATGAATTAACCAACCAGATCGAACGCCTGCAAGGGCGCGTCCACGAAACCATGGTGCGTCTTTGACCTGGCTACCAAAAAAACACAGGTAGAAGCAATGGAAGCGGAGACTCTGGCCGAGGATTTCTGGGTAGATAACCGCAAAGCGCAGGCGCATATGCAGCAAATGACGGCCCTGCGTGACGAAGTTACCACCTGGGAAAGCATCGATACGCAACTGACCGACCTGCAGGGATTAGCCGGGCTATTGGAGGAGGAACCGGATGAAGGATTGCAGGCCGAGATTGTCGCATCGCTCACCGCGCTTGAACAACAGGTCGAACAACTGCTCTTCTCGCTCATGCTCAACGGCGAACACGACCAGAGCAACGCTATCCTGAGCATTCACGCGGGCAGCGGCGGCGTCGATGCGCAGGACTGGGCCGAAATGCTCTTCCGCATGTACTTGCGCTGGACCGAGGGTCACAAGTTCCGTACCGAGGTCTACGACTACAGCGAGGGTGAAGAAGCCGGTCTCAAAAGCGTCACCATCGAGGTTACGGGGCGGTATGCCTATGGCTACCTGCGTTCGGAGATCGGCACGCAGCGCCTGATCCGCCTGTCGCCTTTCGACGCCGCGCACCGCCGCCACACATCGTTCGCTAAAGTCGAGGTGTTGCCCGACATCGAGGATAGCATCGAAATCATCATTCGTCCCGAAGACCTGAAGATCGACACCTATCGTTCAACCGGCGCGGGCGGCCAGCACGTCAACAAAACCGACTCTGCTGTGCGTATGAAGCACATCCCCAGCGGCATCGTCGTCACCTGCCAGAACGAACGCTCGCAGAATCAGAACCGCGAAGTAGCCCTGAAATTGCTCAAAGCGCGTCTATACGAACGCGAAGTGCGGCGGCGCGAAGAAGAGACGGCACGCCTCAAAGGTGATTTTGTGCAGTCCGATTTCGGCGCGCAGATTCGCACAGTCACGATTCACCCCTACACTATCGTGAAAGATCACCGCACCAACTTCGAGACCAGCGATACCGACGGCTACCTGAACGGCAATGTAGACCCATTCATCTTCGCATACCTGCGTATGAAGCCAGCGGCGTAGCGATGGAGGTGTAACAACCTCTGCGCGACACGCTTTGTGTACATTGTTTTTTGTATCGTGGCGCACCCTTACCCCGATGGAGGATAGCATGAGCGATAACACCCCCGGCGCTCGCGAGGATCTCCTGCGAGAACTCGCGCTGCGTCTCTCAACCCACCCTGGCGACCCGCGTAACGACAATCCGCAATTGCTGGTCGGGCAACTTCCCGCTAACCTGGCTATCCCCGTTCCAGTACCCGAAAAGAGCCAGGTACTGGGCACCCTGATACGTGGTCCAGAGCAAATCGACGTTGTGCTGGACAGCGAGTTAGCTCCATCGACAGTCCTGAGCTTTTATAAAGAGCGCATGGTCGAATCCGGATGGAACGAGCTGGATGAAATGCGTCATGCCATGCATGGCGGCGGATTTGTACATTCTGGTTTTCACGCCTTTGAGAATCACACTACCTTCTGTAAGGGGCCAGAAGGTACAGCATTCACCATCAACGCTTACGAGCACACACCAGGACATACTGATATCCGGCTGGATATCAACTTCGGCAGTGTATACTCCCCATGCGCGCAACCCAATCGTATGCAACGACGCATGGCGCATAACGGTATGCATAACCTGATTCCCTCGCTTGAGCCACCAAAAGGAGCGAAGCAGCAGGGCGGAGGTGGCGGCGGCGGCGGCGATAGCTGGCATTCCAATGCCATGTTAGATACAGAGATGCAACTGGATGCGCTAACTCCACACTACACCGCGCAACTGGTCAAGGGTGGCTGGTCGCGCACTGACGAAGGCGTTTCGGGGCCGCTCGCCTGGTCTACCTGGACCTTTCAGGACGAAGATAAGGAAAACTGGAACGGCCTGTTCTTCATCCTGAAAAGACCCGGCAAGGAACGCCAGTATGTACTGGAGGTCAGAATCGATTGGGATAAGAAGGAAGAAACGCGCGGCGGGTGGTTCTCCACTTACTCACCATTGGGATAACTCTTATGCACGCGCGAAATCGTGCAATCCATAGTACTTATCGGGGTAGCGCAACTTGCGCAGCGCCTTCACCTCTATCTGGCGAATGCGCTCGCGGGTCAGTTTGAACTCCACGCTGACCTCGTCGAGAGTATGAAAATGGCCGTCCTGCAGGCCGTAGCGCATCTCAAGGATGGTGCGTTCGCGGGGATTCAAGATAGTCATAGCTTCCTCGATATGATCGCGCAACACCTTTTGCGATACCTCGTCTACAGGTGTGGTCATGCTGGTGTCTTCGATGGCATCGGCCAGGTGATATTGCTCATCATCTGCCACCGGTGCGTCGAGCGAAATGGGCTGTTCAGAAACGCTCAATAATTCCACAATGCGCTCTTTGGACAGACCCACCTCAGCGGCGATCTGCTCCGGCAGAGCCTCGACGCCCTGCTCCTGGTAAATGCGGCGGGCCACGCGCTTGATCTTATAAATAAACTCCACTACATGCACCGGAATATGAATGGTGCGCGAATGTTCGGCTATCGAGCGGCTAATGGCCTGGCGAATCCACCACGTAGCGTAGGTGCTAAAGCGAAAACCGCGCCTGTAATCGAACTTCTGCGCCGCCCGCATCAAGCCAATATTGCCTTCCTGCACCATATCCAACAGAGGCAATCCCTGGTTAGAATAACGCTTGGCAACACTTACCACCAGGCGCAGGTTCGCCTCAATCAGCTTCTGCCGCGCCCGCAAGTCTCCATTCGACACGCGCTCCGCCAGTTGCAACTCTTGTTCGGCAGTCAACAACGGATATGTTCCAATTTCTTTCAAATACTGTTTCACCGAGTCATCAATTGCCCCGGCGCTACTGCCATCAGATTGTTCCTCCTCCTCGCCAATTTCCTCTTCTTCATCATCTACCTCATCCAGCAATTCTCTATCCAGTTCGAAACTGCTCGCAACACGAACATTGCGCTCTCGCGTTTGCCCTTTCCTGGGAGAAGCCATCTCATCACGATATGTGTACGCGGTGCCACGATCAACACTATACGCCCTGGATACTTTTGCAACCATTAGTGGTACTCCTTCTTCACGTATGACAATGCAGCAAAATTGCAATCAACGAATATTCCCAAAATCATGCGGGAATGAATTTTTCCTGGGTATGCTCTCCTACTACCAGGTATTGCAACAATCATGCCAAAGCGCATGAAGCGCATCATATGTCAAAGTGTTTCATCGCTATTTCGACCTTAGAAGACTATCCTAATCGGCACAATTTCCAGATTCTGAAGTGTTTGAACTGGCAAAAATTTGTAAGCAAGGAAAGTCAAAATTAAAGCGCAACCTCTCCAGATGCGGATTAGCATGATGAATAGATTTCAAGAAATGGGGAATTTTCCGCACAGCAACTGGGGTGAAAGCAACCACGAGTTCAGGTACCTCAGGTTGAGGAGAGACCAGTAGCGACACCCCTTGCGGGTGTCCCGGCTCTCGTGCATATCTCGTGCATATATGCGCGACCATCAACCAGGGAGACGGGACACCCGCAAGGGGTGTCGCTACTGGGGTCTCCCGCATGGATGCAGAACGTATGAAAGTTCATCAATGTTGACGAATTCGCTGTCAGGTGTTATGCTAGCGATAGAAGCAGAGAGGCATGTGCCAATCGCTTCTATCGCTGTCGTAAAGTACCCTGGATTAAACCGGTGGAAGATATCCAGAAAAGATGAAAAAATCTTCATAAGGATGCTGACACGGGACGCGATTTATGGTATGATAGCGGTGGAATGACACTGTTTAACTGCTGTGGGGATGCGGATGCAGCGGCGGAGGCTCCCCCTCGGCTTACTTCTTCGCCTAACCTTGCCAGGTATTACGTGGTCAGGTGGTGAATACTATCCTCTCTTTAGAAGGAAGGAGGCGATTTCGTGGAGAACGCTTTTCCCCGGTGTCGCAAGTGTAGTGAAGGTGATCTGGTTCCGCTGTCGGATTTCGGTAGCCAGGGAGCTTCTATCGAGTATAAGGCCTGGGTTTGCACTAACCCGTCGTGCCTGTACAACATCAAGATCCGTAACGGCGATATCATCATCAATGAACCCATCAGCGATGGGTCGCTCCACCAGTATCGCGGCAGCCGCCAGTAAGGTGGGGTGCCACGGTGCGCGTGGGTCAGATTGAAGGCAAGAGGTGAAGCCTTTTCCTTTTGCCTTCTTTCATGTAATTTTCCAGGCGAGAACACGTAAGGAGTCATTACAAGCGTGCTCAATCGATTTTTTGGGCAAAAACCGCAGGAAGAGCCGAAAAGAGAGTCTGCTGTTACGCAGGAGCGCGTTGGAGGGGACTCCATGCCTATCCCTGACTCGAACCCTTTTAAGAGCAGTTTGAGCCGCACCCGCAAATTATTTGGCCGAATCAGCGAGTCTTTTGTCAAATCAACCCCCATCACCGATGAGTTGTGGGACGACCTCGAAGAGGCTCTGCTCAGCGCGGATGTCGGCCCCAGCACCACCACGTGGCTCATCGAGCATATACGCAAACGCGTCATCGACGAGCAAATGCGCAACACCTCCCAGGTACAGGCCGCCATGCGCGAAGAACTCACCAGGCTGCTTGGGAAACCTTCCGATCTACGCTTTTCCACCACATCACCGCTGACCGTGATTCTCGTCATCGGCGTCAATGGATCGGGCAAAACTACCAGCATTGCGAAAATGGCCTACCGTCTCAAGCGAGAAGGCCATCACGTGATCCTGGCAGCAGCCGATACCTTCCGCGCCGCCGCAATCGACCAGCTCAAAGTATGGGGCGAGCGTATCGGCGTGCCCGTCATTAGCCAGAATCCCGGTTCCGACCCCGGCTCTGTCGTCTACGACGCCATCCAGGCTGCTGGCACACGCGGATGTGACGTGCTGCTGGTGGACACTGCCGGGCGACTGCACACAAAGTACAACCTGATGGAAGAGTTGAAGAAAATCAACAAAATCATTCAGAAG
>DAHVFL010000460.1 GCA_027316975.1 Chloroflexota bacterium
TCCAGATACCACTCGCGTAAACGCTGAAACACCGTTTGTTCCTGTTCATGCAGCACTAAGGCGAGCAGAGCACTGATTTGAGTGATCCCGGCCACTCCCGATAACGCGATTCCTGCGCTCCAGAGGACCAGTCCCCACATTTGCGGTTTGCTCAGATGAGCAAAAGTGCTTGACACTTCTTGTGTCCACTGCGATAATCGATCCGGGCAAGCCATGGTCGTTCTCCTGCTTGTGATGAAGGCTTTTCGTTTTTCTCATCTTAGCAGATAACGGCTACTTGCCCCTTCTTTCTCACCCTTCTTTCCCAAAATACCTATACTTGTAAGCCCCTGCACCCGCCCCTGCACCCCTTTCACTGGGAGGTGTTTTAAGAAAGGCATCAGCGAGGTGAAAGGTGTCATGCTGAGCGCAGCGAAGAATCTCTCGCCGGGTCGCACGCAGATTCTTCGCTGCGCTCAGAATGACAGGCGAGATCGGCGCGTTTCAAAAAAACCTACCAGTGAAAGCCGCCCTGACTCACCTCCTTATCACCCTGCCCAAACTGCCGCAGAGAGCCGCCATATCAGCCGCGCCACCATGCCCGAATCCCAAATCCTGGCCCTCAAAGGCCGCGCCATCAACTCCAACTGGGACACCTGCTACGCCGCGGTATGCCTGCATTTGATCTCGATTGTAAGCGCGTGGCAAAGCGACAAAGCCCAACTTGAGCGTGCAGATTCTCACATTTTTCCTCTGTTGCCCTGGGATGCTGGTTGGCTGGCGAATTTCCGGCAGCATGTTTCGGGACACGCGGAGCAATTGGACATAGCACAAATTTTCGCGCTGCCCGTTTTCCGCGATGCCGTCGGATTGCAATTGATCAACCGCCTCGATGCCTGTGCCAGCGACCAATTAAGCTACCCCATCGAAGATGTATTCACACGCTACAGCCCCTTCTGGGAATTTTGTCGCTCCATATTCCAGGAATGGTTCCTGGGCGACGAACTCTATGAACAAAGCTATGGACACGCCCCGGCGCAGCCTGGCAAGCCCGGTTGCATCCACTTTGAACAGCCGCTGCTGCCCATTAAACAGATAAGCGCGACCCTTGAGACATTGAAGCAACAACAGTACACCCTGGGTATTGCCACAGGCCGCGACTTCCTGGAAGCGGCCTATCCGTTGCGCACCTGCGGCCTGCTTGCTTACTTCGATGAGCGCCATATCTCCACCTATGATGCGGTCGAACGCGCCGAGGCGCAGCTACGCGCGCGCGGCGACCAAACGTTACTGAGCAAACCCCATGCCTTCCCGTTTCTTTACGCGCTAGATCACAGCTACGAAGAGACCATCATACAGGGCAACACCACTCAACCGGCTGAACCCTGTATCGTCATCGGCGATTCCACCAGCGATATGCTGGGAGGGCGCGCCGCCGGCGCTGTAATCGTTGCTGTGCTAACCGGAACGCGCACAGACGAAGCGCGTCAGTTACTCGCCCGCAGCCAGCCCGATTTCACCATCGACGACATAACACATCTTCCAGAGCTTCTTGCACACATGGATAGTCTTTTGACCATCCAGCTCATGCAATTTCAAGATCGCGAAAAAGCCGAACGCCTCCTGCGCCTCTGGTTTGCGCGTCACATGAGCCTGTCAGCGCAACAGGTGCGCCTGACGCCCAAAGCTGTCTCGCTCAATTCCTTCAATGGCATCTATCGCAGCGACGGGCAGGATTACTTCTTCAAAACGCACGTTGAAGACAGGGGCATTCTTGAAGAATACTACCATGCCACTTTGCTGCAACAGGCCGGGTACACTATCGTCAATCCGCTGCGTCTTGTGCAGAAAAAAGAGCAGCAGATGGTTATTTACCCCGTCGTAGAATGGCCCGTCATGTTTGACCTGCTGCGCGAGCTTGAGACATGCCAGACCAGCGCCGCTACTCTCGATATGCTCGTTTCTGCCGAGCGCAGAGAATGCGAGCGTTTGCTTGCCATCTATCGCGCAACCCTCGCGCCGGTGACAGCCGAACAGCACGCCCAGGCCCCCATTCACCAGCTATTCTGGCACCGCCTGGCCGGAAGTCGCCTCAATAGCTTCTACGCTGGCAAATCGGTTCCTTTGCCGGGTAACGCTAGCAACACAGGCGAGCAGCACAACATCACATTCGATGACCTGTTGCGCTATCGCTGGATCATCCAGGGAAATGAACAGCCCTCTACACTGGGCGAACTGATCGAGCGCGGCAAGACGGCGCTTCATCCCGCGCAGGCGACCATGGCAGTAATCGGACATGGCGACGCCCATTTCGGCAATGTCTTCCTGGAGAACCAGCGCGATTACCTCTACTTCGACCCGGCCTTCGCGGGCAAACACTCTGCGCTACTTGACGTAGTGAAGCCCCTGTATCACAATGTATACGCGACCTGGATGTACTTTCCACAGGAAATCGCGCGCGACCTGCATCTCACCGTGACAGTACGCGACACGACCATCATCATTGAACATGACTACACGCTCGCGCCTGTGCGCCAGGCCATTGTAGCCACAAAGCTTGAATACTTACTACAACCCTTGTTATCTGAACTGCGCAAACAACATGCGTTACCCGGAAACTGGCAGGAAATTATGCGCCTGGCATTAATGTGTTGTCCGTTACTCACCATCAACTTGCTCGACGAGACGCGCTATTCACCCGCCATCACCTGGCTGGGCCTGGCGCACGCGCTACAGATGGGCAACAGCGGACCGGACACATGGGAGATAATGGAATGAAGGCCCTCTATCACTCAGCAATTTGTAGGGACGCGATTTATCGCGTCCGCCCACACGCATCGATCAACAAAAGCGGACGCGATAAATCGCGTCCCTACAAAGGGGCCTTCTCATGATTGCCATTATTGACTACGGCGCGGGCAATATACGCAGCATCTCCCGTGCCTTAGCGTACCTGGGCACGCGCGCGCAAGTCACCGGTGACCCACAGGTCGTGGCGGAGGCGAGCGCCATCGTCTTGCCGGGCGTCGGTTCGGGCGGGGCTGCCATGGCGCGTATGATCGAGCGCGGATTGGACGACGCCATACGCCAGGCCACGCGGCAGGGCAAGCCCTTCCTGGGTATCTGCCTGGGAATGCAACTGCTGGCAGACCACCACTCCGAGGGCGAAGTTGCCGGATTGGGCCTGTTTCGCGGCGAGGTGCGGCGCATCCCCCGTGGCCCCAAAATACCGCACATGGGTTGGAATCAGGTTTCGCCACTGCGCGACAACCTGCCCATCTTCGACGGTATCTCGCCGCGGGAATATTTCTATTTCGCGCACTCGTACTATGT
>DAHVFL010000461.1 GCA_027316975.1 Chloroflexota bacterium
TTCACAGTAGGCGCGAATTTCGCTCGTAAAAATAGTATAGAACGCGGCCAGTTTGCGAGCGCCGACGCCTGGAATCTGCTCGAACTGTCGTTGCGTCTGGGGACGTTGACGGGCCATCTCTTGCAGGCTGGTATCTGGAAAGACAACGTAGGGCGGCACCCCCTGCTCATCGGCAAGCTGCTTGCGTAATGCCCGTAAATGTTGGAACAACTCCTCAGTTCCAGGCGCATCTGGCACGCCTGTTTCATCCTCACCCCCGCCATATATTTTCTGCCGCCCCGACTTTTCTATGTGTGACGAAACAGGTTTCACCACCGCGGCAATCTCTACTGTTCGTTGTTTGCGAATCACCTCCAGGGAACGCTCGTTCAGGCGCGGTATCGTATACCCATCGCTAGTTTCGTCGAGCAAGCCCTGGTGAATAAGGGCGCGGCCAATATGCAGCCACTCATCGGCGCTCAGTTCCCTGCCGTACCCGTAAATGGGAAGCTGGTCATGCCCTGCGTCGCGCACCTTCTGCGTCTGCGCCCCGCGCAACACATCGATAACATGCTTCATCCCAAAACGCTGCTGCGTCTTCGCGATACAAAATAGCAGCCGGATGGCATCCTTCGTGCGATCTTCCAGCACGCTCGGGTGCGCGCACGTATCGCAATTCCCGCACTCTTCCTCCAGCGTCTCGCCAAAATAGGCCAGCAACACCTTGCGGCGGCACACGCTGCTTTCACAATAGGCCACCACCTGCTTCAACTGCTGGCGGGCGATGCGCTGCTCCTGCTCGTCCGTCTTCTGCCCGATGATATACTCCACTTTCGCGAGGTCGCCGCGACTGAAGAAAATAACGCAGCGCGCTGGCAGTCCATCGCGTCCGGCGCGGCCCGATTCCTGGTAATATCCCTCGAGGTTGCGCGGCAGATCGTAGTGTATCACCGCCCGCACGTCCGGTTTGCCAATACCCATGCCAAAGGCAATCGTCGCCACCAGCACCGGCACGTCATCCCGGATAAAGCGATTCTGGTGTTCGGTGCGTTGTTCCGCGCTTAAACCCGCGTGATAGGGCAAAGACTCGATGCCGCTCTGGTTCAAAGCCATGCTGAGTTCTTCCACACTTTTGCGGCTCTGGCAATACACGATCACCGATTCCCCTGCCAGTTCGCGCAGCAGTCGCACCAGTTCGTTAAACGCGCCCTTCCGTTTATCGCGCACCTCGTAGGACAGGTTGGGGCGATTGAAGCTGGCAATATGCACCAGTGGATCGCGCAGCCCTAATTGCGACAGGATATCCTTACGCACCCGCGTCGTAGCCGTAGCCGTCAATGCCATCATCGGCACACGCGGGAAGCGCGTGCGTAATATGCCGATCTGCCGGTACTCAGGACGAAAATCATGCCCCCACTCGCTGACACAGTGCGCCTCGTCCACCGCCACCAGCGATATGCCCACGTTTTGCTCCACCTGGTCAAGCAGCGCCAGGAAGTTGCCCGTCACCAGCCGCTCTGGAGCCACATAGAGCAATTGCGCCTGCCCGTTACGCGCCATCCGCTCTCGTTCTCTTTGCTCGGCAAGGGTGAGCGAACTATTGATAAACGTAGCCGCGATACCATTGGCGCGCAGGCGATCCACCTGGTCATGCATCAGCGCGATCAGCGGCGAAATCACAATCGTCAATCCAGGCAACAACAAAGCCGGTAATTGATACGTCAGCGATTTGCCGCCGCCCGTAGGCATCAGCACGAAAGCATCCTGCCCCGCTACAATAGATTCGATGATATGTCGCTGACCCGCGCGAAACGAGTCATGCCCAAAATTCGTTTTAAGCGCCTGCTCAATGGAGTCCATGCTGACAGCTTCCCTTCTATCTCTGATACCTTGATGTTATAGCATATCGCTCACTTCATCTTCTGTTAAGTACCTCCACTTGCCAACCGCTACATCTCCAAGTTCCAGCGAGCCGATGCCTACGCGCATCAATTCAAGCACGGGATAGCCGGTGGCCGCCAGCATATGCCGCACCTGGCGTTTGTGACCCTCGTGAATGGTGAGATCGATCCAGCAATTCCCCCCTGTTTGTTTCGCAATGCGAACCTTCGCGGGCGATGTCTTGTGAATGACGCCAGTGTCCTCCACGATCTCAACACCCCGGCGCAGGGCATTCAGCGCGCTTACAGGTGGATAGCCCTTCACCAGCGCCCGGTAATGCTTATCCATCGAGTAGCGCGGGTGGGTGAGACGCAGGGCAAATTCACCATCATTGGTCAGAAGCAAGAGGCCGCTCGTGTCTATGTCCAGCCGTCCGACGGGATAAACACGCAGCCGCCGCAGTTCCGCGGGCAAAAGATCAAGCACGGTTGGCCGCTTCTGCGGATCGTTAGCCGTGCTAACATAGCCGGCGGGCTTATGCAGCAGGATATATACCAGCTTTTCCGGGGGCTGCACAAGTTTCCCATCGACCGTCACGCTGTCGCGTTCGGGGTCGATTCGCGCTCCCTGCGTCTTTACAACCCGGTCATTGACGCGCACGCGCCCCGCCTCGATCAGTATCTCGGCATGGCGGCGTGACGCGATGCCAGCATGAGCGAGGTAACGCGCCAGCCGCTCCCCTTCCAGTGGTTGTTGTGTCATACATCCCCTCCAACAACGATGCAATCAGCGCACAGCTTTTCCCTGCACGTCTGCGCGTAAATATAGTGTAATCCCTGCTGTTGGCAGGCATTTTTAGGTTCGCGCTCCAACCCCAATTGCCGGTACATCGAGCGTGTCACCTGGTTAGAAGAAAGCCCCGGATACGCTCCATACAGTCCTTGCGCCTGTTCAAGCAACAGCCGATCTTCTTCAAGATGAGCAACAGCCGCCGCGAATGGCAAGACAACATTACAAATGAGAATGTCAGCGCGCGCGGAGCCGGTGTCGGCAAAGATGGCGCGCAGACGGAGAACGTTATTTGAATATGGCACAGCCAGGGCGGGGGGGCCGCTCTTGCGGCCCCCCCGCCCTGGTCCCTCGCTACCCAAAGACGGCCCTTCATCCATAATCGCCGCTCGTATCGTCTCCCACGCCCCCTTCACGCGCCATTGTTCGACCAGTTGGCCGGATGTTCTCAAACGTCCGGCGTCCAGGGGGGATGGTTCGGCGGCTCGTCCTGCTGGTTCGGGAATATCGCTGGCGAGTCCTACGAGGCGCTGGCCAACAGCGCGAAAGAAAGCGCGGTCCCGGCCATAGCCCAGCGCTTCTACCAGCGCCGGTATGAAACAAACATCGTATGCGCTAAATGCGGCATGAGGTTCGCTTGCTTGTAATTGCGCCAGCAG
>DAHVFL010000462.1 GCA_027316975.1 Chloroflexota bacterium
GCGTTGCTGCGCAGTGATAAGCGCATCCGGCGAAATATCTACGCCCGTAATGCGCCCCCTTGACCCGATAGCGCGAGCCAGTAATGGAGTCCACAGGCCGGGTCCGCAACCAGCATCAATCACATCACTCCCTTTTTTGAGCTGAAGATCTCTAATCATCTGCTCGCGTTCGGGCGCTTTACTTCTATGGTGCGTCTCCAGCCATTCAATGGCGTTGAGAGGTAATCCACTTTCGTTTCCATGAACCAGATTGTTTACTGCCATCGTGCTACCTCATCCTTCACAAACATAGAGCGTACTTCAGACTCTCGTCCATATGGGTAAAGTATAACATGCAAATAAACATTAGACAATTTATTATATACAAATGTAGTACTTTGGTGTGTACAATGTAGGAAACAAGTTTAGTTGCAAGATATGTCAAGTTGTAATATGGAAGTTGGAAAATAACCAGCCTTGATCTAAAGAAAGTTTTGAAACCAGCTAGCAAACCAGGGCGACCACGAGGGTATGCCCCTACCATTACGACGGCGTTAAATACTATCAAATGCCAATTCGTATATGGTAGGGGCATACCCTCGTGGTCGCCCTGGAGATGGTGATCAGTTCATATACTCTGATTTTCAGAGATCAAAGTGTTTTCAGGCAAAAAAGAGATATAGAAACAAATGTGGAACGCGAACGCGCCTGCTGTTTGCTCAGGCAACTAAGCAATGCCTGCCTGCGCGCCGACCAGAGAAATCTCGCGCCCAACGCACGCGCGCAAATCTTCGCGGTAGAAGCGCCAGGTGCTGCCTACCTTATGTCCCGTTAGTTGACCCGACCACATGAGCCGGTAGAGGGTTGAGCGGCTTACCCGTAAATACCCCATCGCCTCCTTGAACGTAAGTAGGACATCATCTTGAATCATTTGCACAACCATTATTCGCTACCTTCCTTTTGGTCAAACTCGACATCCCTGACGAGTACTGAAAGCTGTATCAATTGATACATATATGTGTCTCATTGCATGTTATAGTACCCAATCGTGATGCGCTTTTCTGTTGAGAAATTGTTATGATCTGGTTAATATTACCGCTTCTCTGGTTGGATATTCGCTACCATTCTTTTGCAAGCATAGCGTCAAGCTCGCTGATCTCGCACGCCACCGGAAAAATGACCATGCTCGTTGCGCTTTGCAGGCGCGAAATAGCCTCCATATCGGTCGGGTAAGCCATCGCGACCGTCAGGCGATTGTGATCGCGACCGACCGGGGCGCAGCGCAATTCACAGGCCATGCGGTACGGCACGAGGCGTTTCAGACTCTGCGGGAGGCGCGCCGGAAGCTGCATATAAGGAATACCACTGGTATGGCGGGATTTGGCAGGGCTGCCAGGTTCATCATCAAGCGTTTGCCCGGTGCCTATTTCCGCGCTTGCTTTACCCATGCGCAACTGCGCATTGACCGCCGGGCGCAGCGTCAGGTTATGCGTGACGCAACCGGCATGAAAGAGCAGTTCCTCCAGCGACTTCCCCGGCCGGGGATAGGAACCAATGCCAATCGTAATATCCGTCTCACGCTTTAAGGGCGGAATGACCGTCTCTGGCTGCAACAGATTGATACTGTGAAAGACCCGTTCCACAACGTTGAAGGCTCCCTCCTGATCCACGTCTGGCAAAATGATGGCCGCGCCCGTGCCTTCGTGCAGGATCACCTGGTCCGTGTTTCGCATGACTCGCCGCACATTGATCAACACCTGCTCCAGAAAGCCGCCAGGCGCGTGGTAGCGATGGCGTTTATGCAACACCAGGGTCTTCGGCGTGATATGCACATGATCCAGTTGCGAGATATGAATGAGCAACACGCTCAAAGGCGTTGCGCGTGGAAACAGAGCGGCCAGCCGCGAGCGCACATAGCGCTGTAATTCCTGCGTGGCCGGGGTAACGGGCGCGATCTCACTCGCGTTTTCCGGGTCGGAACCAGGCGCGCGATGCAAAGCAGACAATGGCTGGCAATCGCATCGTTCACCGGCCGGACTGGTAATATATATTGTATAGGATTCGGGTATAAACAGACCGTTTTTATGGCTTTCCATGAGCATCCCTGTGCATTCAGCAGATTTAGAGTCAATGAATAGTATCAACTGAATCTGATTATACAGTGTAGAAGGGACAGTTCCTGTACAAAGTGGGTTGTGTTGTGGTTAAGAATGCCACTGACCAGTTAAGAAGGGGTAAATGTGGTCAAGCAAGAGCCGCCCATCAATCCATAGGTAGGCGGCTCTTGCATCTGTTCGACCCTACATTTGTTCAACGGTAACGGGCGCGGTGAACGTATAACCGACGCCGGGCACTGTCATTATATATTGCGGTGAGTTGGGCTCGGGTTCAACTTTCTGGCGCAGGTGACGAATATGCGTCTTCACCAGTCCAGAATCGCCTGCTTCGTCATATCCCCAGACCCGCTCGATAATCATATCGGTCGTCAACACTTGCCCGGTATGTGTAATCAACAGGTGCAGCAGGCGGCTTTCGGTCGGCGTGAGGCGTACCTTTGTGCCGTCGCGCATCACTTCATGGCGCATCGCGTCAAGAGTGACAGGCCCAACCGTAATCGACGAAGAGCCGGATGACCCCTTAGAAGTGTTAGAACGGCGCATTATCGCTTTAATACGCGCCAGTAACTGCCTCGGACTAAACGGTTTGCGCAGATAATCGTCAGCTCCCATCTCTAACCCACGTATCTCATCATCTTCACGATCATGTGCGGTCAGGATCAAGACCATTGCATTGGTTTCGCTCCGCATCTGGCGACACACTTCGAAGCCGTCAAGCTTCGGCATCTGGACATCAAGGATCACCAGGTCTGGCAAGGTCTCGCGCCAGCGTTTAATGGCCTGCTCGCCATCAAAGGCCCGCACAACATCGTACCCATGCCCCTTGAGCCAGTAGCTCAGCATATCAACCATGTCGCGGTCGTCATCCGCCACCATGATTTTCACTCGTGTTTCCTCCTACGGACCTGTTGTTTTCCCCTGTACCCCGTACAAACAGGCCCATCCATTGATAAAGTTCATCTCATTGCTAGTAACGGGATGCGCCACAGGTAGTAACATCATGGTACAATTTGGGCTATGAATAGTCACCTGCATGGCTACGACCAGGGCGGGGGCAGAGCCGCCGCCCTGGTCGCTTTGTCGATTTAAATTCATCTTGCACAACCTACCATCGGCATTGTAGCTCATTTTAGACAGGGCAACCATAAAAAGACAGGAGAATAGTACCTTGGTTTCACGCGAAGAACTACTACAACG
>DAHVFL010000463.1 GCA_027316975.1 Chloroflexota bacterium
GGCCAGCATTGCGCCTTATCCTGCTGGGCCGCTCGGCGCGCAAGCTGGCGCAGGTTCGGGCGGTATGCCAACGCATGGCGCAGGGAGCGCAGCCGGACATCACCATCGAGGCCTCCACGGATTTGCGAACTGCTTTATGGCGCGTCGATTATGTCCTCAACCAGGTGCGCGTGGGCGGTCTGGAGGCGCGAGCGCACGATGAAACCTTTCCCCAGGCGCTTGGCTTGCCGGGAGAAGAGACCGTCGGGCCGGGCGGTTTTGCCAATGCCCTGCGCACCATTCCCGTCGTCAACGCCGCTTTGCGCATCGTGAGCGAAGTCGCTCCCAACGCGGTAGTGCTCAATCTCACCAATCCCGCCAGCATTGTCCAGTACGCCGCGATGCGCTATGCCCATAGCAATATCATCAGCCTGTGCGATTCGCCAATCACACTGGGCAACGAACTGGCAAAATTAGTAGAGAAGCCGCGTTCAGCCATCGACATTGGCTACCTTGGCATGAATCACCTGGGCTGGGTCGTCTCCCTGTGCGATGCCGAACAGAATTTGATGGACCTCGTGCTGGAGCGCATCGACCGCATGACGACGCACCTGGGAGTCGATGCAGCGTACATGCGCGCCAGCCGCGCTATTCCCCTTCCATATGTTCGTTATTATCTCTACCCAGAGCGCATCCTGGCCCAACAGCAGGGCAAAACGCCACGCGCCCGCCAGTTGCAAGCCCTCGAACAGGAATTGATATCGCGCTACGAACATTTGGGCGAAATCGGGAATAGCGGGGCGTCGGAGGCAGTAGCGAAACGCGGAGCCGTCTGGTATAGCGCCATAGTCGTTCCCGTTCTGGACGCGCTCATTAACGATCATGCCTCGACCTGGATTGTGAGCGTTGCCAACAACAACCTGATCCCCTGGCTGCCAGCAGATACCGTCATCGAAGTCCCATGCACGCTAGATAGCCGGGGCGCGCGTCCCCTGCCAGTGCCTGAATATCTGCTGCCCCTGGAATTACGAACCCTGCTGTATTCATTAGCCCTATACGAAGAGTTGGCCACCCGCGCCATCGTTGAAGAGAATCGCGACCTGGCTCTACGTTCGTTACTGGCCCATCCACTTGTACGCACAATTGAACGGGCGCAAGCAGTGCTGAAGGCCGTGTGGCCTGCAGGAGGCATGTAAGAGATGGGCCATTCCAGCTACACAGGCGCGTTAGATATCGGCGGCACCAAAATGCTGGCGTGTATCATCGATGATAGCGGCGAACTGGTTGTTCGTCGGCGCATCGAGACGCAGGCGTTACGCGGCGCGGCGGATGTTATTGCTCGCGCAGCATCACTTCTACGGGAACTGGCACAAGAAATCGGCATTGCCACGGAAAGACTGACAGGTATCGGGTGCAGTGTGCCAGGCCCTCTGGATAGCGCGCGCGGCGTGGTGATCTTCTCGCCCAACCTGGCATGGCGCGATGTGCCATTAGCTGCCGCATTGTCTAAAGAACTGGGCGTGTCTATCAAGATCGAGGATGATGCCCGGTGCGCGGCGTTGGGCGAGGCGCGCCGGGGTGGGGCGCGCAGCGCTCAAAACGCGGTATACCTGACCATCTCGACCGGCATTGGCGCGGGTATCATCGTCAACGGGCGTATCTATCGCGGCTCGCATGGCTGCGCGGGGGAAGTGGGACATATAACGCTCGACGCCGGTGGTCCGCCCTGCGCCTGTGGCAATATGGGCTGCTTCGAGAGCCTGGCATCCGGTTCCGCCATCGCCGCCCGCGCTCGACAAGCGGTTGTGCATGGCGATGAAAGCCTTTTAGCGCGTTTTCGCGATGAGCCGGCCCTGCTCACATCCGAGCATGTCATCGACGCGGCGCATAGAGGCGACGGTGTCGCGTCGCGCATTCTCGAAACGGCGGCTCTGTATTTGGGCATCGGGCTGGCGGCAGTCGCGACTGCCTATGACCCGGAAGTGATCGTGCTGGGAGGCGGTGTCATCCACCCGGACGGGATGCTTTTGCGACGAGCGCGCCAGGTGTTTTCGGCGCGTGTTATCGCGCCGCTGGGGTCGCTGGTGCGTATTGTCCCGGCGGAATTAGGCGATGAAAGCGCATTGTGGGGCGCGGCGGCTCTTATAACTGGTGATACGGCACTGGATGCAAGGCAGGTGATCGATGTTTGAACAGGTTCCACCCGCAACGCTTCAACGCTCTGGCTGTCCCTGGCGGCTGCGCGATCTGGGTATTCCGCGCCAGGACTTTACGCAGGCGCTGCTTTCCCTGCGTGAATACGCGGAAGCAGAACATTTTCCTGCCAGCGTGATAACCCAACGCGCCATCACACGCGCGTTCTCCGAACAACTCGCGCTTGAGTGTGATGCATAAAGAAAGGAGGGAGATGCCAGGGCTACCAGGGCGGGGCTGGCTCCCGCCCTGGCACACTAAATAGGGTACGGGCGGGGCTTCGCCGCTCTCGCGGCCCCTCGCTCTGACACACCAAGTGGTCGCGATGAGCCGCGCCACTTCATTCCACAGATTCTGGAGGTAGTATGGCAAGATCAGCCGAAGGCGCCTCTCCGAGTGCGTCGGTCTTTGTTCGCCAGGCGACCGGCCTGGTGCGTGAATTATCCTGGTTCGATACCTTCATCATGGTGTTTGCTATCCTGAATGTGCCCCTGGGCCTTACGCAGGTATCAGCGTTTGCGACGGGCGCTGCCGCCTATCCAGCCGCGAACATGCCCCTGGCCTTCATCTTCTCCGCCCCCGCCATGCTGACTCTGGGCATGGTATACGCTCTGTTTACGGCGGCTATGCCGCGTTCGGGCGGTGACTATGTGTGGGCCAGTCGCATCCTGCATCCCTCGATTGGTTTTGGCGTCAACTTCTTCGTGTCCTTTATCCTGCTCGCCAGCGCTGGCCTGAACAGCCTGCTGATGGCAACGTGGTTCCTGCCACCCGTGTTCTATACCCTCGGCCTGAATGGTCTGGCTCAATTCAGCGCGGATACCACCGGATTTGGCGCGGTCACGATTGGCACTCTTGTTACGCTGCTGCTGCTGGGCGTCTTCTTGCTCGGCCTGCGTCGCGTGCGTCAGATCATGTTCGGCCTGTTCGCCTTCATTGGTGTTGGCACCATTTTCTGGATCATCCTGCTCTTCGCGCTGCCACATAGCGACTTCGTCACGAACTTCAATGCCGTCCAGGGCAGTGGCGCGTACCAGGCGGTCCTGGCTGCCGCAACAAAAACAGGCTACCAGATATTGCCGAGCGCGATCTTCCTGAATACCTT
>DAHVFL010000464.1 GCA_027316975.1 Chloroflexota bacterium
CTGTACGCCTGGTTGCAGGTTGATGATGGCCCCTGTAACGGGAGAACTGGAGACGTGCCAGCCGTACTGGTAGGCGCGGTCTGTCCACTGCCAGGCGTTAGCCTGTGAGCGCCAGGGTACAAATATGCCGTGAAGCTGGTAGTAACGCTGATCGGCCCACCAGGTGCAGGCGGGGTAAGGGAAGACATTGACCCCCGGATTCGGACCCGACGGTACTGGCGTCGGCGTACCCGTGTATGTGGGCGGATTCGTCGTTGGTGTGCTTCGTACAGGCGGCTTTGCTGTTGGTGTGGCGCGGACAGGTGTGTTTCTTGTGCGCGGAGCCGTTACCACTGCGGGATGGGCAATTGCTTTCCTGGCAGTAATGGGTCGTGGTCTTACCCTTTGATATGTATCCGTACTCGCTGTGCGCTGAAACGTTGCGCAAAGAGTACAATCGATGGATGGGTAGGTCTGGAGCGATGCGCTCTTGATTTGCGCGCCCTGCCCATGACTGACAAAAAGTGTTCCCAACAGCGCTACCATCCCAACGCTTGCTACTATAGTGGACGCTTTACGAGATGAAAAAAACTTCCAGATGCGCTGGTACTTTTGCAATGGTACTTTCCTTCGGTAATCAACTTGCGACCCTCGCAAGCTGTCGCCTGCCAGACCCCAAACAGCGAGCAGCAAGATATGCAAACAAGTATGATGGGGAATATAGGCAACGGTGAATATATAACATATATTTCACCTGAATACAAAAACGCCTGGCAATACGTGGAAATATAGGAATAATTGGCTAGATACAAAATGAACAACACTGAAACATAGAGAATTATAAAGACATTTTGTAAATGTGCGGTAATACATATAATAGGGGCGATTCTCATACGAGAATCGCCCCCACGCTTGCGGATGATGTGTCCAAAATGTTCATTACCAGAACACAGTTTTCACTTCCCAAACAGGTTTATGCCAGCCGATCACTGGCTAATGAACCTCACCCCTGGTCCCGGAGCGAATTGAACATAGGTGATGCGCAGGGGATTGCCACTCCAGCTCATGGTGCTGGCAATGACATGACCATTTTTGAGTATGCGCTCCACGACTGCCACATGGCCCAATCCATAAGCGCCCTCGACCCAGGGTTGCAGCACAACAATTGCTCCAGGCGTGGGTTGAGACGAGACGCGCCAGCCAAATTGATTGGCACGCGCCACCCACTGCCAGGCGTTGGCCTGCATTTTCCAGGGAACAAAGATTCCATGGAGCTGGAAATAACGTTGATTGGCCCACCATGTGCAGGCTCCATAGGGGAAGACATTTCTCGATCCCGCGGGAGGACGCGAGCCATAATTCTTAGTAACCTGCCGGGTGTTGCCACTCACCTGGAAGATGCAGAGGAGCTGCCCCCTGTAAATACGGTTGGGGTTGGCGAGACGATTGTCGGAGGCCAGGCGTCTCCAACTAACTCCATAGCGCGATGCTATCCTGCTCAACGTATCGCCACGCGCCACAACGTATGACCTGACGCCTCGCGGACAAAAAGTTTGCGCATCTACTTTGCCGCTATCAAGGCCTAAACTCGTCCCCAGAACGAGCAGGGTTAGCATTACGATGATGCACCGCATCACTCCTACCAGTGTATACCGCCGGAAGCTATCAGCTATCCACTTATTCAATGGTTTACCAAAGTTCTTCCAGGCTTGTTGGTGTATTTGCAATATTTCCTTCCTTTGCTAGACAACTTGCAACCGATTGAGATTGCAACACCCGCAAGCTTGTTTTCTTCCACCGCGCAGTTTCACAGGCGCAATAAAGCACCTCCATTTCACTACGCAAATGGACAGTAGCGCCTGTTACAACGCTCTTTCACAAATATACACCGTGGTACAAAATCATGTAGCAAGACGCATGACCAGGACAGAAGCACGCTTCTGTCCTGGTCATGCGTCTTGCTACACTATTCCTACTCTTCGGCGAGATGCTTGCCCTGTTCCTGGTTATAGTTGATCTCGACGACCTGTTCTGAACGCAGGGGCATCCGTTTTGTGCCCGGGGGCGGCTCTGTCACCAGCGGGCCGCGTTTAGAAGTGGGCCAGCGGGGAAGTGGGGGAAGTTTGGAATGCTGGAGCGTTTTCTCCGGGATGGTTTCCAGTTGTGTATCCTGATCCATATCTCTATTCTCCTGATACTATTTCCTGTGGTATATTTTAGCACGTGTAGGCCAGGTGGACTGGTACTTCAGGGCCGTTCGTCCCTATTCACCAGTCCACGCTCGTTACATACTAGGGGTAAAGGACACTTTTGTCCTTCTACAAAAACCGAAAGCGAGATAACTATCTATTATCTCAGGGAAGGATGATATATGCGCGTACTCATCACAGGTGCCACCGGATTGCTGGGTGGACACCTGATTACACACTTGCAGCAGCGCGGCGAGGATATCCGCGCGCTGGTGCTGCCTGTTGAAAATGCGGATAAACTCGTGAAACAAGGGGTTGAGGTGGTACGGGGAGACATTACCGACGGGAGCACGCTCGCGCCTGCTGTGAAAGATGTTGAGCTTATATTCCACCTGGCGGGCATGATGGGCGTCTGGCGGCCAATGGCTGACTATCGCCTGGTAAATGTCAATGGTTCTGAAAATCTGTACATGGCGGCGCAAAAAGCCGGAGTGCGCCGTTTCGTGCATACCAGCTCGCACACGGTGTATGGCCTGGGCTATGGTCGTTTCATGACCGAGAATGATCCGCTGCGCCCCGACCCTGACCCATACAGCGTCACCAAAGCCGAAGGCGACCGCATGATGCGGCGCTTGATGCTCAACAACCCGGTGGAAACGGTTATCCTGCGTCCCGGCACCTTTTTCGGACCAGGAGATCGCTTGCACTTCGGGCGCATGGCGCAAAAAGTCAAAGACGGCAAGGGACTGATCGTTGGTCGCGGCACCAATCACCTGCCATTCTGTTACGTTACCGATGTTGTGGATGGCTTCATGCTGGCGGCCTATCACAAGAACGCTCCTGGCAATGTCTACAACATCACCAACGACCGCCCCCTGACGCAGCAGGAGATGTTTGACGCTATCGCTGACGCGGTCGGTGGAGCGCGCCCGACTCGCCATCTGCCTTATTTGCCTGTTTACTATGGCAGTATCGTGGCAGAGCGAGTGGTTGCGCGCATCACACGCACCAAACCTGTTGTGACGCAGCTTGGCGCGCTCATGTTTGGCAGCGACAACATGCACAGTGTTGAGAAGGCGCGCCGTGAGCTGGGCTTCGAACCCCGGGT
>DAHVFL010000465.1 GCA_027316975.1 Chloroflexota bacterium
GTCCAGGCTTTTGCGCACGCCTTAGAAGAGGCATATCATTCACAGAATGCCTCTCCGGGAGTATTGCTTCCCGCTACGTCCAATCGTACCAGGCCTTCACCTCCTTTCACCTTACGCGAGCAGACTGTTCCTGCGAGCATACACCCGGTGCAATCTCAAACAAGCCGGCCATCGCCTCAACAAATGATGGCCACAGAAGCTTATACACCTGCTCGTGACTCCAGGAAGCCAGTCGAAGAACAACCGCGTGACAGGCTGAAACCAACCGATCATGCTGGCAGAGAAGTGGCTATGAGTCCAGCGCGCCAGCTTATTACGATGCTGACAGGAATATTTCTCTACGGGGTGCTGTACTACTTCATCGTTAACCTGTCTCAGCAAAACAGCGTTTTTGCCAGTGATGCGCTGTTCGGTTTATCGATAGTGATCCCCATGTTTTTTGGGGCCGCCTTCGGCCCGGCTGTCGGGCTTGTTACCGCAATAGGAGGCTATCTCATCGGTCATAGCTTCGGCAACATCCCACAGTACTGGAATAACGCTATCGGCACGGGACTGATCGGTCTGATCTCCGGCTTCGCTATACTAAAAACGCACAGGCGTTACAACCGCTTCAAGGTATATGGTACCGCTGTATTATACGCACTACTTGGTATCCTTATCGGTGAAGGATTCGCCAATTGCACCAGCATCTGGGTGGCGCGTAACACCTTTGGAAATGCATTGCTCAATTTCTTGCTCTTCTCAATATTTGAGGGTATCAGCGCAGTGATCTTGCTGCCTATCTTTTTGGGGATATATAGTATCTTTACAAGAGGAAGAAAAAGGTCATTTACCTGAGTGATCATTGACAATCTGATGGCTAGCCTCTACAATTACTGCATCGATAGCTACTAACAAACAAATTTTAGCGTAGATGTTGGCCGGTTTTATAAGTGGACTTGCGGCCTTCAAATTCAAAGGTCGGTACAATATTCGTCGCTCTCTTGGTTTTACTATTCTTGGTATTGCAACTGGAACCCTTTTAGGTTTTTTGGGATTCTTTCTAGCTGTTAATGTTATTGTTGTTAATTTTATTGTTATTGGTGCGATTTACATTGTTGCTGATCTACTTCTCCTTCCTATTCTACTTGTCAGCTATCACAAAATCGTCGCCCGCAGAAAGCGGATATAATTGACCACATGGCAAAAAATGAATGACTACCATATCAACATCTTTTACAGTGAAGAGAACGAAGGTTACATCGCGGATATCCCCGATTTGAGGTTTTGTTCCGCTTTTGGTAGTACCCCTGAAGAAGCCCTTCAGCAGGTTCAAATCGCAAAAACAGCCTGGATAGAGGCTGCTCGTGCTGAGGGCAAGTCTGTTCCTTAGCACGAAAACAAGCCCATTATTTATCAATTCGTTTCTTCCATGATGATTTTTGACAACCGAATAGGGGGGTGGCGTGGCTGCGTCCTGATGGTTTTTCCCAACCACCATCGGTCATGTCTTGTCATCCTGAGCGCAGCGAAGGGTCTGGCTGACCGGGTACCGAGATCCTTCGCTGCGCTCAGGATGACAAGACATGACCGCGGGTCTGCGGGTTGCCTTGCGATGGCGGATAGTCGAGATCCTTCGCTACGCTCAGGATGACAGGGCCGGATGTGGTTCGTAAAATTCATCAGGGCATAAAATCGCCCCTTCCCTGTGTTATCATTACCAGAACATATCTTGTTGATGGAGAAGTGAGGAATAAGCTTATCATGGCAAAAATTTATGACATTATCATTATTGGCTCCGGGCCTTCGGGGTACACGGCGGCCATTTACGCGGGGCGCGCAAACCTGTCGGTGCTGATGCTCCAGGGGTACCAGACGGGCGGGCAGTTGATGCTGACCAGCGATGTAGAGAACTATCCGGGTTTTGAAGAGGGCATTCTTGGCCCTGAAATGATGGAGAAGTTTGAAGCGCAGGCGCGGCGTTTTGGCACGGAGATGCTGCAAGAAGACGTGACAGCCGTCGATTTCAGCAAACGCCCGTTTACCATTACTACCGATTCAGGAGATTACCAGTCGCGCGCCGTGATTATCTCGACGGGAGCCAGCGCGCAGTGGCTGGGGTTGGAGAGCGAGCAGCAGCTACAGGGTCGCGGCGTAAGCGCCTGCGCCACCTGTGATGGCTTCTTCTTCAAGAAGAAGGATGTGGCGGTCGTTGGCGGTGGCGATACCGCGATGGAAGAGGCTACGTTCCTGACGAAATACGCCAGCCATGTTACGTTGATCCATCGCCGCGATACGCTGCGCGCCAGCAAGATCATGCAGGATCGCGCCTTCAAGAACCCCAAAATCAGCTTCATCTGGGATACAGAGATTGCAGAAGTGCTGGGTGAGGATAGCGTGACGGGGCTGCGCCTGCGCAACGTGAAAACAGGCGAAGAGAACACATTACCTGTGCAGGGCTTCTTCCTGGCAATCGGCCATAAGCCCAATACCGACCTGTTCAAGGGTCTGATTGATATGGACAAAGCTGGCTATATCGTCCCGGTCGAGCATACCATGACCAACGTCCCCGGCGTTTTCGCGGCGGGTGATGTGACGGATCACCGTTATCGCCAGGCAGTCACGGCGGCAGGCGACGGTTGTCGCGCCGCCATCGACGCCGAGCGCTGGCTGGAAAGCCTGGGCGAGGTTGAGCTTGTGCCGGAGCCTTCCGATGTCATAGAAGTGAAGTAAAGACAACATTTGAAACAAGGGGCGACCACGCGGTCGCCACGCTTTTTATATACGTTTAACGATGTATCGCCAGTCGGTTCAGGGAGGAGGGAACACATGGTAGATCATAATCAACCAATTCGTGGGAGTTGTTCCTCTTCAGATGCACAAATGTAAAACCGGGCTGTGGACTCAGGACTGTGACGCCAACTGGAACGCCGTAAATTGCAGACATCTTTCAATCCATCACGGTCCCGGCGGATACGTTCAAATCCTCGCCCGTGATAGAAGCAGCGCTATCGGAGGCCAGAAAGAGCACAGCTTCGGCGATATCCTGCGAGGGTACCATCCTGCCAAGCGGGGAGTTGCTGGTAAAGTGGCGGCGCGATTCCTCCAGGCTGATACCCTCTACCCTGGCCTGTTCGCGAATGACGCGCTCGACACGCTCGCCCTCCACTGCTCCGGGCGAGATCACGTTGACGCGAATATTATAAGGCCCCGTTTCCCAGGCTAGCGTTCGCGCCAGCCCAACCAGGGCCATTTTCCCGGCGGCATACGTCGAACGTCCAACCAGTGG
>DAHVFL010000466.1 GCA_027316975.1 Chloroflexota bacterium
TAAGCGCCACATCCATCGCCACATTCGCCGGTGTCACGACCATTACATCATCGCCGCCGATCATCAAGATATCGAATGGGAACATATACTTATTTTTGCCTTCTCCCGACACTATTGGAAGATGTTTGACAATGGCCTTGCTCATGGCGGTATAGATAGCATTATCAACCGTCTGCGCCACAGTTTCCCGATCTTCCAACGTTTTCAGTTCATCCATGACTGTTCCCATCTGATTTGCGTCGGCATAGATGAGGGCCATATAGTCTTTTCCACCTGAAAGCCCCTCTAGTTTGTTGAAGTCCGGGGGACGGTCTGTATTAAACTCCAGTTTGTATGTTGGCGGCAGCATACCAATTAGTTTTTCCCAGGCAAATGGGTTTTCTGGATGTTCGACAACGTTCCCGGTTTTTACCTTGTCCTCAACAAGTTGTTCAATTCCGCCCCTCACTTTATGATCTTCATCGCGCTTTTTCAAGCATACCCCACAATATCGCCGTTCCTGGTCATCAGGATCAGCACTTTTACCTTGATACTTATCTTCAGCATAGTGCACACCGCAGGCATCACAAGGACGCATAAACGGATGCGAGGGAAGAACTTCAATTTCCTGGTGAGATAATCCCTTATTTTGTAGCAGGCGATAATATAGCAGGCGCATATATGGGTGTACTCTTTTGTTATGCCAGACATCATCGATGTCATCTGGGATTTTCTGCACGGCGAAAGAAATTGTTGCGCCGCTATCTGTTTTTTCGAGATAGGTACGCTGGATTGCTTTGCCGAAATCAATTGCTTTCTCTTCACTATCTTCTACCAGGAACATCCCGGAGCCACCATTAGTGTAGACCAGTTTTGCATTATACTCTTTGGCAAGCCTTTTCATTTCTCTACGGTTGAGCTTATCAAGTAGAGAACTGGCACCACGAATCTCTTTTAGCTTATTGGTAGCGAAGACAAATTGCTTAATATGGTCGGTGTCTACAGATAGCAGAGTTTTTGATCCCACGAGTATCACACCTCCAGCTTATTGAACTTACAGTCGAGGTATTTGTCGAAAGCAGTATATCATAGTTGGGCTGCATTGAACATCAGAAGTACTTCCGGTTTTTCTCATAATGTATTCTGAATTACACTATCCTCACTCTCCCCATCCCCATCGCCGTCTTATACCCCACGCCACAATAGAACGCCAACTGCCCCAACAGCAGCATCTGCTGCCGCACCGTCAACGGGGCCTCCTCTGTTACTGGATCATCTGGCCCACGCAGGATATACTTGCATGTACCAATAAACCCCTGTTGCCAGTGAGTAGTGAACTTCACAGTATGCGGTTTCAGGTTATAATCGTCAATAACGACACCCTCTTCCTGCACATATTGTTCGATTGCTTCTCGCTGCACGAGATTTACCAGTTCGGGAGGAGCTAGCTCGTTCCAACGTTTCGCCAGGTAGGGAAACACGTAGTGGGGGAGCGGGAGAAGCGCGCTATAGTTGCCGTATTCTCGATTTTTAGCGTTGCCGCGGTTAAAAGTAGTGAGCGAAGCAAACTCGAGTTTCATGGGTACGGCTTTGCCAGGCTTTCTGGCTCGCACCGCCTCCACCAAATCGGTAAATGAGGTAAAGCCTGTCCATCCCGTTGCATCATCGTTTTCAAGCACGACTTCTTCGAGCAGCAGCGATTGCTTGCCGAGGCGCATAAAGGGCGGCTTGACCCTGGCGGTCGTGTTAGTGCGCGTGAAGTCGGTCAGTGCTTTATGAAAGAGTGGGAAGAGTTCTCCGAGTAGCAGGGAGATACGAATCGTGTAGGTTTTTTCGGGCGAGAGCGGCCAATGCACATTGCGCCTCTCCACTTCGAGCATCTTTTCCGGCGGGAGCGGGAATTGCAGGCTGGAACAGGTGAACAGCCGCCGTTTATTACCCGCGTGTAACCATGTGGCTACATCGGGCGCGGCTGTCCCCAACCAGTCGAGCCATGCTCCATGCACTAATTCTCCATTAAATGGCATTAATGTACCTTCGGCGACGGGCCGCAACTTTAAGAGGAAGGCGTAGAGTTTAGCGGGCGAAGCCGTTTCCAGCGTCGTTAATGGCGCTGCTGGCATCGATGATGTTGACGCACTATCCATAGCCTGTATGCTGTCCTTTCGCGCTGTAGTTACAATTGTGCTATTGTACCTTAAATCTCTACTTTAGTCCATCATGTATGATAGAATGGCTACTATATCATGGCTGAGGCTCGAATACTGGCAGTGGGATCAGCTCACCGATCTCGTGCGCTACAGAACGCGAAGCAATGACGACGGCTCCTCTGAGCGTTGGTTGATGACAGGCAAGCCAGGCGACGCCCGCTTTAGTATAGAGTCGTACCAGGGCGGTCAGCAACCAGTGCGGAATTTTCCCATCGATGATGACACCGCGACTGGCTGGCACCGGCGGAAACGCCAGTTGCTCTGTCTGCAAGTGGTCAAGATAATCAGTGTTGATGCGGGTGGTGAGTATGAAGGCATCCTGATATTCGCGCACATGAACGGTTATTTCATCTGATGATGGCTTCTCGTTGATGTTCAACACGGGTGGAGCAAGCCAGCCAATGCGTGGATCAAACTGATAAAACGAGTGTTGACCGGCAGACGCAGCCAGCATCCCATATAACCAGCCCGGACCCCGGCCATAGACTGCCAGGTCAGTATGGCCCGGCAACTCGCCGGGCAGATGCTTGAGCATCTCAGGCGTCCATGCTTGCGCCTGTGGATCGAGCTTGCGCAGCAATGGGTCGAGATTGATAGTACATTCTGTCGGGGCCAGCGCAAGTTTTGCCTGCTCCAGGTCTTGCAGGGAATAGGAGGTGAAGAGAGCAGCAATACGCTTAACCAGCGCGTCAAAGAGCACGCCCTGTGCCGGAATGCCACGTTCCAGGTTCGCGTGTCTACCCTCCAGGACAGGTGTTTCTGAAATGATCGTTGATACACCGTCGCGTTCAGAGAAGATTTCTGCCAGGGGTAATAGACCTGCCCGGTTGGCGAGGGCGCGCCAGGTATCGATGCTTTCTGGCTCGTCACGACGGAGTAAAAGCAGGGAATGCGTACATGCCTGCAAGATGCGCATCTGATTCTCGCGAGGGCGACCGCCCATATCGACCAGCAGCGGGAGATGGCGGCCTTCCAGGTCGCGGCAGATACCCTGTACGAAACTATCGCTCCATGCTTTTTTAATGCGTAGCACGCGAATTGTTTCGGGATCAAGCTCGCGGTGAATTTCCTGGTA
>DAHVFL010000467.1 GCA_027316975.1 Chloroflexota bacterium
CGGCTATATCGTGAGCTTCTTCGGGGTCTATACCCCCGATGCCACCTGGATGAAAGTGATCTCGTACATTCCTTTCTGGACACCCACAACGATGCTGGTGCGCCTCGGCGTTAGCCAGGTAGCCTGGTGGGAGATCGCCCTGACCGTTGCACTGATGCTGGTCGCCATCGCCATCTGCGCCTGGATTGCCGCCCGCATCTACCGCTTCGGCATCCTGATGTATGGGCAAAGACCCGGACTGGGACAACTGGCGAAACTGGTACGGGCGAAGTAAGGGGAGCGTCAAAAGAACAGATACGAGGGCAACCATTGCGGTTGCCCTCGTATCTGTTCTTTTGACGCTATTTGTGTCACATTTTCCGCGCTAATAGCCACTCTCCTGGCACATCTACTACTGTACACTGCTTGATGAGCAGATTTTCGATGCATAGAGACCGGACCGTTGAAAAGCTGCTTTATTCATCCTTATGACCTGTCATAAGGATGACAGTATGCAATAAACCTCTGGCACAGTATGTCGATTACAATTCACATATGCCAGAACAGCCAGTGGGGAACAAGGTCATACATCGTCGCGTGGGAAGGATAATGCTATGAACGCAAACAGACTCTATACGGAACATGCACACAATGCCAGAAGGTACATCGGCAATTACCGCGTACTTGAGCTGTTAGGGAAGGGTGGCTTTGCGGCTGTCTACCTGGGCGAACATAGATATATTGGGACGCTGGCAGCGGTTAAGGTGCTGCGCGCTGGAATGAATGACGCTGATGAAAGCAACTTTTATCTCGAAGCGTGTATAGCTGCTAGCCTGGTCCATCCTCGCATCATACGCGTGCTGGAATTTGGTGTAGAGGGTCATAGGCCGTACCTGGTGATGGATTATGCTCCAAATGGCACGATGCGCCAGTTGTACCCCAGGGGGTCGCGCATGATTGCGCGGGCGTTGGTCAAGTACGTAGATCAAATAGCCGATGCTTTGCAATATGTCCACGATAGAGGGCTGGTTCACTGCGATATTAAGCCGGAGAACTTGCTGCTGGGAGACAACAACCAGTTACTGTTGAGCGACTTTGGCATCAGCATCACCGCGCGTAAGGCGGCGTCTCACACAGACGAGATCGCGGGAACTGCCGCGTACATGGCTCCCGAATTGATTGAGGGCGAGGCCTGTTTCGCGAGCGACCAGTACGCGCTGGGTGTTGTAGTCTACGAATGGCTGTGCGGTGTATGCCCATTCCGGGGTAACCCGGACGAAATTTTGGACCAACATCTTTACGATTTTCCGCCTCCTTTGCGGGAACATGTTCCTACTCTCCCGGCGGAGGTAGAAGCGGTTGTGCTAAAAGCACTCGCTAAAAATCCACGAGATCGCTTTGGCAGCGTCCTCGAATTCGCTGCTGCATTGAAAGCGGCTTTTAGATACAGATCGGTTATGAGTAAGGCCCAAACGCGCTCTTCCTTGAGCCGTCCAGTTTCGGGCAATCCTGCTATTGCTAAAAAGAAGCGAGAGCAAGACATCTGGAAAGAAATCTTTTCCCTTTTCACCTTCGACTTTTTCGGCGCAAGCGCGGTGGGGATGACCCTGTATGAGCTGAGGGTCGAGCCGCAAATGTTGTGGATGCTGCTGTCCCTCTGCCTGGTGTTGTTCGCGCTGGGAGGAGCGCTGGTTATGAAAAGTCGCACGCTCTTCTTGCTGGTGTGCGGTCTAACCATCGTGATTGCTCTGCCGGGCATGATTGTCCAATCCTTTGCTGTCTTTGTCGCGCTCTATGGAATCTTGCTGGCATTAGGCATGACGGTGGCCTTTGCGACTAGCATACACGTCGATGATGATCTTCGCTCTCGCCCCGGCAAAAGTTAGCTGCTCAATTCCCTGCGCACGATTTCCAGAGGTCTCTCTTTAAGCAGCCATTCTCGAGTCAAACCTACGGGTATTCTAAAATGGCTGCTCTCAAATGTGCTATCCCTGCCATTGTTTGTGCCGCTCTCTATAAAATCGGCTTCGATCAAGGTTTTTAAGGACGCGCGCAGGTATTCCCGCGTGAATGCAATTCCATTTGAGCGGTAAATATCTTCAAGCTCGGCCAGCGAGAGCCAGCGTTCATCGGCTTTCTCACCCTCAGCCAGCACGGAAAGAGCTACGCGGTCCTCTGGCTTAATCTGGTCCCAGAGCCAATCGAAGTGAAACTGTCCAGTGAGCATGACTTCGCGCACCACGATATTGACATCGTTGATGGTAACATAGACTTTACACTTTTCATTACAGTAATCTATAATGGCCCGGCATAAGAGATGGATAAGATACGGCTGGTACGCAGTCAACTGGTGAATCTTTTTCACTGCGAACGGCTCATATTCGAGGAAGCCCTCGACCGGTTTCTGGATCAGGTCTTCCGCGCCTTGCGGGTTGAGTTTGGAGAGGCGGTGATGCCGGGCAATGTTAAAGAAGACCGACCTGTACCATTTTGTGTACTCGGTTATCTTGTGCGTGCCAGAGAACAGGAAATTGATGTTCGGGCGGTGTTGCAATATATCGCGCAGGTATTCGAATATCTCTGCCTGTAGTTTCCCTTTGTGAACCTGTTCCTCCAGGACCTCGAACTCGTCGATCATCAGGATTAGTTTTTGCCCGGTGAGCTGGGCTTCAACACCATCTAAGAATGTGTCGAACGCTAACGTAGGTTCAACTGCGAAGTCTACCAGTTCGGGCTTACAAATAGAGATTCCCTTCTTTATCAGAGCTTGAGCAATGTAGAGAGCTACTTTGTACAGAAAACTATTGATGCTGATACGATAGGATAGGCGCTGCATGTCTATCAATACCGGAATGTGCTTTTCGAGGGCAAACGTGTTGATGAGTTGGAGCAGCATGGTCGTTTTACCCGAGCGCCGCTGACCATAGAGTACGATCACAGTTTTGGCGGCGCGTGTCAGGTTATCTTTCAAAAAGTCCATATCGGCTTCGCGACCATAGAACATCTTGTCATCGCGCGTGGGAGTGCCTGTAGAGTAAGGGTTGGGTATGCGGTGAAACTCTTTGCGTGACTCCTTCAATTCCAGGAGATCACCGAACTGCATCATTTTGGTGACACCTGCAACGTCGTCGTAAACAACTTCAAGGATCAGGTCTATCGTTATAGCGTGGGGCTTGATGATAAACTCAAGCGTTTTTTCTTCTTGCGGGAGAATGGCTTCGATCTTAAAAGATTTAGTTTCGACTACGTCAAATTGATCGCTATGTAAAAGCGTTAGC
>DAHVFL010000468.1 GCA_027316975.1 Chloroflexota bacterium
CGCCGCGCTCGTCGCTTGAGACGACGGCGATGGGCAGTCCGCCCTGCGAACGCACTAGCTGGATGGCAATCGAGCCAAGGCCGCCGGAGCCGCCCCAGACCAGCGCCACATCGTTTTTCTGGAGCGTGTTGCCCTGCCAGCCAAAGAGCATCCGGTAGGCGGTTGTGCCGACCAGCGTGCTGGCGGCGGCGGCTTCCCAGGTGAGGTGCGCGGCTTTGGGCATACACTGGTGCGCCTGCGCGATGGTGAATTGACCGAAGGAGCCGTAATTGGTTTCGTATCCCCAGATTTTGGCGGAGGGCGCGATGATAGGGTCTTTGCCAGCCAGCACCCAGGGGTCGTTTTTATCCCACCAGCCGTGATGGATTACTACCTCGTCGCCAATCTTGACGTTGGTCACTTCGCTGCCGGTGGCATAGACGATGCCGGAGGCGTCGCTGCCGCCGATGTGGAAGTCGCGTGTGTCGCCTGCTCCCTGGCGCGCCGCGATGACATCGATGGGCACGCCGCGCGCGGCCCAGACGTTATTGTAGTTGATGCCAGCCGCCATCACCGCTACCAGTACCTGGTCCGGCGCGACTTCTGGCACCTCCATTTCTTCGATTTGAAACGCATCGCGCGGCTCGCCGAGCCTGTCCTGGCGAATGACCTGCGCGTACATGTACTGTGGCACTTCTCCGGGCGGCGGCAAAGCGCCGATGGGGAAAATATTCTTGCTTGCCATGGCTTCTCCTTGTTTGAACGTTATGGCATTATTTTATCACAGCGTCTAACCGCCTGTGACGGCGAATAAGAGAAGAGGTGTGCGGGATGGTTGCGCAGGCGACCATCACGCACACCTCTTCTCTTTCTCTTTGAGAACCGCGAAGCGGTGAGGAGGTAGAAAAACCTGTACAGTGCGTTAGCCGAGCGTATCGGCTAACAGGTCAACCTGATCGAGGTCGGGAGTGGTCGGCCAGAGGATCAATTCGTCGGTTCCGATGCCGGAGTAGGCCTGGATGGTTCCTTTGATGGCTTCGAGTGTGGTGGGCAGCGATTTTGCGATCATTTCGCCCCAGGCTCCGTAATAGTGACGGATGTAGTTGCCGCCGCGTGTCCCGGCATCTGGTCCAAGAGCTATATAGGTGCATCCGACCAGGCGCGGTTTGCCTGCTCTGCCAGCCTCACTCCAGACTTTTTCAGCCATTCTAAAGCCCACGTTGGCGCTTTGAGGGCCGCCTCCGCCGGAAATGAAGCCATGCCCCCATGTTCCCAGGCGCTGTATGGCGGCGGGTGCGCGTCCACCAATCAGTATTTCAGGCCCGCCAGCCTGCGCGGGCGCGGGTCCGATGGGGCCTACGGCGTCGCTCAGGCGCTCGCCAGACCAGATGCGCTGCATGGTTGCAAGTTGCTCATCGAAGATTTTGCCCCGGCTGTGGAAGGGTACTGACACTGCTTGAAAGTCGTCTTCACGCGAGCCGATACCCAGGCCGAGCGTTAAGCGGCCTCTCGAAAGGGCATCCAGGCTGGCAGCTTGTTTGGCGAGCAATGCGGAGCTGCGCAGTGGAGCCAGTAAGACGGTGGTCATCAGGCGAATGCGTTGCGTTGCGCCTGCGGCGGCTGCGAAGGCGATGAGCGGGTCGTAGTTATCGTAGACCAGGCGGTCGATGAGGCCCAGGCTAGAGAACGGCCCCGTGTCGGCCTTCTTTGCCCAATTGAGCAGGTGCCGACCCTGAACGCCGGGAATGTTTGCAGGGAAACCGATACCAATTTTCATTGCGAATGCTCCTTGTTATTTTTCTTACTGCTGGCAGAAAGTACTAAGTTTATGTAAGTATCATATCATATCATATTGTAAGCGTCGTTTTATGTATTCAGCATATATATTCGCAACAAAATGATGCACACTCTCGGCGAAATTTCTTCTCGCGTGGGTGTGCGCTCTTTTTTTGTGGGGTACGTGAAGCCAGAGAGAGTAGGATGCCCGTCTTGATGACTCCGGCCCCCCAGTCCTGTTATCCTGAGCGCAGCGAAGGATCTCGGCGTCGGGCATAGCAGACCCTTTGCTACGCTCAGGGTGACAGCAGAGGGCTGCAGGTGACGCTCGCCCTGCAACCCACAAGCAAAAAATAGCGCGTATCCTATCTTGTTAATAGCTCAGCTGGAATGTTATACTGAGGGTGTTGCAATCATAACAGCTAAATCTTTCTATTTATGGCCGGAGGGAAATCTGATGGCGCTTGAAGGACAACAACTGGGTCGCTACCGGCTGCTACAATTGCTGGGCACTGGTGGCATGGGCGAAGTGTATCTGGCTACGGATACGCTAATCAATCGCCAGGTTGCTATTAAGGTGATCCGCTCAGAGGTTTCGGCGTATCCTGATGGTGGTGTTGCGCAGGAGTCTGCACGCCTTTTCCAGCGGGAGATGAAGGCCATTGAGATGCTCGATCATCCCCACATCATGCCGCTGTTCGATTATGGCGAGGCGACGATTAATGGAGCCAGTCTTGCTTACCTGGTGATGCCCTACCGGCAAGAGGGGTCGCTGGCGGCGTGGCTGAAGCAGCGTTCCACTGCGAACCTGCTTTCTCCTCAAGATGTTGCCAATTTCGTAAGCCAGGCGGCGGATGACCTGCAAAATGCGCACGATCACGCTATCATTCACCAGGATGTCAAGCCGGCCAATTTCCTGATACGCAGCGCGCAGGGAGATTCCGATCACCCGGAGCTATTGCTGGCCGATTTCGGCGTTTCCAAGTTCAGCAGCGCGACCGCCAATGCCAGCCAATCGATTCGAGGCACACCCACTTCTATGGCCCCGGAACAATGGGAGGGTGCGCCCGTGCCTGCTACTGACCAGTATGCTCTGGCGATCATGGCCTATGAGTTGCTGACAGGTCGCCCTCCCTTCCAGGGCGGGTTGAGCCAGTTGATGTGCCAACATTTCAATACGCCTCCGCCGCCACCCAGCTCTTTTAATACGCGGCTATCGGCTGACGTTGATACCGTACTATTGCACGCGCTGGCTAAAAAACCGGCGGAGCGATTCGCTTCTATTGCTGCTTTATACAAGCAATAATGGAAGCAGCGCCAGGTCCTTGACATCGTCGACAAGCACTTCCTTCAATACAGGTCTGAATTCGAGCAACCTGCTTACGATAGTGGCGAAAGGGGACACGCTTTATTTGTATGTCAATAAGCAAGAAGTCGATAGTGTGAGTGATGGCTCCTACAATACAGGTCAAATTAGTCTGAGC
>DAHVFL010000469.1 GCA_027316975.1 Chloroflexota bacterium
GTCACTATCGGGTGCGACTCCGATAATTCGTTGATCGTTGCCGACCTCAGAACCGCTGCTCGTCATGCGCTAGTACGCCCCGATGGGATGGGATATGCCATTATCGACCTGGGAAGCGAATATGGCACCATCGTCAACGGTCGCTGGCTTGAACCAAACAAGACGCGACCCCTGCTGCCGGGCGACATCATTCAAATCGGCAACACCAGCTTCACCTTCGAGGTATTCCCAAATCCCGCCGCCATCCCAACAGGCCTACTCGGCGTGGGTGTCGGAAGCCCGGTAGGCCTGGAGAGGGCAGGCAGGGAAAACGCGCCGCTTCCCGCGCCACCTCCACGCACCGGCATAGCCGACCAGGACACCGGGCGGTTCAACCCCCTGGATGTTGCTCATCCTGCGGCTCCCGCGGCTTCTTCAAAGATCACTATTTCCTCGCTGCGCTCGCGGCTGGATCAATCGCAATCCATGCAACCGCCCTATACATCGCAGCCCTGGGTTCCAGGCGGCAGCACAACGTACCCGCCCCAGCAGCAATTGTGGCAGCAAGACCGCCGCCGTCTCTACAGAGCGCTGGCCGCAATGCTGGCTATCATCATCATTTTCTCGCTTATCTCTCTGATCGCGTCTCGTTCAACGCCGGATAAGACGCTCGATACGTTTTGCAACGCGCTCTTAACAGGCAACGGGCAGCTTGCTGCCGATCAGTTAACGCCAAAATTTCAGAAAAATCAACAGGGATCATTTTTGATCGCGTCTGTGGTTACAAACAAAATCACTACTTGCGTGCATACTCCCTCGATTATCAAGGGTGCCAGCGCAACAGCCACGCTTTCTCGATCAATTCCATCAAACTCAAGCGCCGCGAACAGCCTGAGTAAGACACTCGTGACGCTCATTCAAGACACAAACGGCATCTGGAAGATCGATGCTTTACAGGGCCAGTAGCAGGGTACGGGCGGGGCTTCGCCGCTCTTGCGGCCCCCCCCGCCCTGGCATATTTAAGGGGCGGCTCTATTCCCGCCCTGGCACATTTTGGAGGTTTTTTTTATGAACGCGGCATTGCGCGGCCCTCTGGGAAAAACGCCGCTCGAAGCGACAGTTCTCACCATTGGCAGCAGCCCGGATAACCAGTTGGTCATCGACGATGCGAAGGTCTCGGCTCACCATGCCGAAATCCGCCCGGAGGATCAGAGATTCAGCATTACTGATCTCGGAAGCACGCATGGCACCTATGTGAACTCGCAACGGCTCGATTGGAATACAGCGCACATACTTACCCCCGGCAGTACCATCACTATCGGGGATAGCGTCTTTACGTATGAAGAAGGTGACGCTGATCCTGATATTCTCACGCTTTCAACAAAAAGTAGAGCAGAAATGTCAGACGACACGCCAGTTCTGGAGCATAATGCCGCCTATACCTCCCCGCATTCCTACGCGCCGCATTTTCCTACACAGCTCGCTCCTGACGCGGGAGGAACATATCCTGGCTATGCCACACCGTATCCCGCATATGCACCACCGCCGCGCCGTTCCAGCCGGGGCTGGATATGGATCGGCCTCATCGTTCTCATTATCCTGGGTATCGCGGGCGGAGCCGCCGCCGTATATTTCACACGCGCTACCCCTGAGAAAACCATCGAAGCCTACTGCAACGCCCTGCGCGGGCAAGATTACAACAGCGCTTATTCCCTGCTCTCCTCTTCTTTGCAAAAAACCGCAACAGAGACGGAGTTCGCAGCAAAACAACAGGCTGTCGGTCACACCACCATCTGCACGCATGACAGCGCCAACGTGACAGGCAGTGTCGCGACCGACAACCTGACCATCGTTTCGGGCGGCCAGAGCTACGCTGGCATCATCTCGCTCATCTCGGCCAACAGCGACTGGAAGATCAGCGTCTTGCTCTCTTCCCCACAGTTGACCTTGACGATATTCTGTAACGCCCTGCGCGCCGGAGATACTCACACAGCGTATAATGAGTATTCGCAGGGTTTGAAAAATGCCAATCCAGAAACGAAATTTGCGCAAACCTTCGGAGGAATCACCTGCGTCTTCAGTTCCATCAACACTTCTGGCAATTCCGGCACCGCCAGTGTCGTGTTTGTCAACTCGTCAGGCCCATCCAATCCCTATATTGTCTTCCTGGCACAGGACCCCGCCAACAATAGCGATTGGAGAATTGATGGCATACAACTGGCCTGACCTGTGAAGAGTGTAGCAAAGAAAGTGTGATATTCTTACCAGACACACCGGAAAAAGCATGGTACACTACTGCCAGAAACTATCAGTAACAAAGGAGTCATTCATCTATGGAAGCAAGTTTGACCGGTCCGGGCGGACAACGCACCGGTATAACATCAAATACCCTCACGATTGGACGAGCGCCAGATAACCAGTTGGTGCTACAAGACCAGCAATCATCCTCGCATCATGCTGAAATTCGACCCGACGCGCGGGGCTACCTGCTCGTTGATATGAATAGCAGAAACGGCACATTCGTCAATGAGCAGCGCCTGGCGCCACAAACGCCGCGCCTGCTTATCTCTGGCGACGTGATTCGTGTTGGCGAAACACGCCTCAACTACGAAATAGCCGGCTCTGACGACGAAGCGACAATGCGAGCCAATTCCCCCGAATACGTCAACCCGGGCTATTCGCCAACGGTAGCAGTGCCACCTCCACCTGCAATACCGGGCTACAACCAGCCATCGTCTCCTGACTATATGAACTACCAGCAGGCACCCGCCGCTCCCGACTTTCAACAGCCAGCGCCTCCCGCCTATTCCGGCTACCAGCAGCCAGCGCCTTTCGCTCCAAACTATCCCCAGGCGAACCAGCCGGGCTACAATCAATCTCCGCAGCCGTACCCAACACCAGTCTACCAACCGCAGCAGGCCCCCTGGGCGGGCGCGCCCGCTGCCCCGGCAGCCGCCCGGCCCAGAAAGCGCCGCACCGGACTGATAATCGGCCTGGTCGTGCTGCTCCTGTTAGTAGTTGGCGGCGGCTCACTATACTTCTTTGTTATTCGTTCAACGCCGGAGAAAACGCTGCAAGCCTTTTGCACAGGGCTTGTAAATAACGATGCGCAGGGTCTCTTCAACATTGAGTCAAAAAACGCGCAACAGGTCACGAACTTAAATGCTATAAAGTTAGTGTTATCTAGTGCCGCATTATTAGGCGGTATCAAAAATTGTGTTGTGGGTCCGATAACCAACAACAA
>DAHVFL010000046.1 GCA_027316975.1 Chloroflexota bacterium
ACGCTGGACTCTCCGTTCTGGCCTCCGGTCAACTTGTACCGGGCAGACTTTCCACATCGGATGACACTACGCGCTTACCGCGCGCGGGTGCGGAGCTACCGTGAACAAAGTAAGCGCTTCGAGGAGGCGCAACGGCTGGCCCTGGTAGCAAACGGACAGTAAGATAACACGTGTGAAAGGAGCAAGCGGCATCATGCAACTGGTCGAACAGCATGTCATTGAGCGGAAAGACCCACGTTTTGCCGTGATTGATGCCGCCGCTTTCAAATCCAAGAACCTCTACAATGCGGCACTGTACGAGATGCGGCAAGCGTTTATCCACCAGGGTATCTACCTATCCTACGAAGAGATGGATAAGCGTATGCAGCCGCACGAAGCCTACAAAGCCCTTCCGGCCAAGGTGTCGCAACACGTACTCAAGCAACTGGCTGATGCCTGGAAAGCGTTCAGAGAGGCAAAAGCCGCCTATGAAGAGGATTCTTCCAGGTTCACCGGACGGCCACGACTCCCCAAGTACAAGCACAAAACTGAGGGACGCAATATTCTGACTTATACTATTCAGGCCATCAGTCGAAGCAAGCGTACCTTGAAACGAGGCATCATTAAACCCTCGATGCTGCCTATTGAGGTGAAAACACAACAAGATCCCGAACGGATCGATCAAGTACGTATTATTCCCCGCAATGGCTATTATGTGGTAGAAGTCGTCCACAACAAAGAGCCTGTTCAGACACAGGTAGACCCCTCTTTCTGCGTTGCCATTGATCTCGGCGTCACCAATTTAGCGGCGATAACTTCAAACCGAGAGGGCTTCGTGCCTCGATTGGTTAACGGTCGTCCTCTGAAAGCGTGGAATCAGTGGTACAATAAACGCATGAAAGAGTTAACGAAGTGCCTTCCCAAAGAGGATCGAGAGCGCGTCACCACGCAGATGGAGCAGATCACCAACAAGCGCAACCGGCAGGTGAACCACTACCTCCATGCCGCTAGCAAGCACATCATCGACTTTCTGGTCAAGCAGGGGGTAGGCACGCTCATTATCGGGAAAAATCCGCTCTGGAAGCAAGAGGTACGTATGGGCAAGCGCAACAACCAGAACTTTGTCCAGATTCCTCACGCGCGCTTCATCGACATGCTAACTTACAAGGCAGCATTAGTCGGCATTCAGGTCGAGATACAAGAAGAGAGCTATACCTCAAAGGCCAGTTTTCTTGATCTGGACCCCATCCCGACCTACCAGCCCGATGATGACACAGAGTACACCTTTAGCGGGAAGCGCATGGGACGGAGAAACCGGTTGTATCGCACCAAAGATGGGCGGATCATTTGCGCGGACGTGAACGGTTCGTACAACATCTTACGCAAACGTAAGCCTGATGCTTTCAAAGCAGAGGGACTAGCGGCCTATGTAGTTCAGCCCTTACGGTTAGCGATAACCGTCTAAATCCAACAAGAAGTGCAATGCCCATAGACATCTACACTTTTTGGAACTATAATAGCGGCATCTTGCTTTACGCTATTATTCCTACATGTACCGGCACCGATGAAGAAAGGAGGGCGCGGCGACTGGAGAAGGCTGCGCAATACCATCAACCATGGACGATATTCGATTTGAACGACACTTCCGAACGCCCTTTTCGGAAAGTTACTATATCATGCAAGGTACGAACTTGCAGAGCAATAATCGCATTGGTATAGTAGATATCCACTTTACCACCACCGAGGTGCATGGCACACTTATTTTGGAGCGGGAACTGGAAGAAATTGACATCACTAAATTGATCGAGCAAATCGACGAGGACCTCGTGCTTTCCGCCGATATGCCGCGAAATGATTTTCTGGTCAGCGTCTACCTTGGCAAAGATGTCGGTTTCTACAGCGACGAATATTTCGCGGACGAAAACAGCGCCGAAGAAGAATTCGGCACCGACGACGAACTCTAAAAGTTTCAGTCCTCTAACAGGCCGCGCCGCATGGCATATTTTACCAGCTCGGCGCGGCTGTGCAGGTTCAGCTTATCCATAATATGGGTGCGATGTGTATCTACTGTCTTCGGGCTAATTACCAGTCGTTCCGCAATCTGATTGTTGGTATAGCCTTCGGCAACCAGCTTCAAGATTTCGCGTTCGCGCTCCGTTAAATTTGAGTAGCTATCCTTCTCTTCGCCGGAATGGACGCGCTGGAGATAGTCGCCCACCATGACCGATTGCGCCGTTGGCGAGAGGTAGAAATGCCCATCATGCACCACATGCAGCGCGGTAATCAGCTCGGTGTCGGCAGCTTCTTTCAACATATAGCCAGATGCGCCTGCGCGTAATGCCTGGAAAACGTACTCATCGTTCTCGTGCATAGTCAATACCAGCACTTTTACATCGGGCAGGACTTTTTTGATTTGCCGGGTGGCCTCGATACCGCTCAAATCGGGCATAGTAATATCCATGAGAACAATATCCGGGTGCAGGCGCTGCGCTTCCGTAATGGCTTGACGCCCGCCTTGCGCCTCTCCTACCACTTCCATATCAGGCTGCGCGTTCAGCATCATCTTCAATCCAGCGCGTAGAATGGTGTGGTCGTCGGCCAGTAAGATATGTATTTTCATTGCTATGTCCTGTTATTGTACTGTCATCTCTTCATTTTCAGGCATTGATGAGTTTCGGGCATAGGGCAGTGGGATGCTGACCTTCACCGCCGTCCCTTTTCCTGGTTCTGTTGCGATGGCGAGCGTGCCATCCAGCAGCACGGCGCGTTCGTGCATTCCGGCCAGGCCCAATCCGCGTTCCTGCCCCGGATTTTTGAGTAGGGCGTCATAATCGAAGCCATGCCCATCATCTTTAATGCTAGCGTTGACCGCGTCGTCGGTTTCTCTCAGCTCTACAAAGACTTTTTTGGCGTTTGAGTGACGGGCAGTGTTGGTCAGACATTCCTGCACGATGCGATACAGCGCGGTCTCCATCTCTGCTGGCAGGCGCTCTTTTAACCCGCTTGAGTGAAAATCCACCTCGATAGCGCACTTTTTCTGGTATTCTTTGACGTACCAGCGCAGCGCCGGCAGCAGTCCCAGATCATCCAGCGCGCTGGGCCGCAGATCGATGCTAAGCGTGCGTATGGCTCGCAATGTCGAATGCGCCAGGGCGCGCGTATCCGCAATGCGTTCGCGCGCTTCGGGTGACTCGATGGACTCTTCAAGCACAGCCAGGCTAATAAGCAACGAGGTAAGTACCTGGCTGGTTTCATCGTGGAGTTCGCGCGCGATACGCTGGCGTTCCTGTTCCTGCGCATTGATGATCTGGCTGGCGCGCTGCCGCGAGGCATCATCCAGGGCCTCAAGCACCATATTAAAGGCGCTGGCAAGCTGGTCGGCCTGAGAGTCGATGCCCGTCAGGGGCGCGCGCAGGGAGCGTTCGCCTGCCTGCACGCGCTGCATCACTTTGCCCAGGTGCGTCAACGGGCGGAAGGCGATCTGGAGTACCACGAAATTGAGCGCGATACTTATCAACCAGCCCGCGGCGATGAAGCCCACCAGCGATATGGGCGTTGCATATGGGCTGTTGTTGAGATGCGTCGCCAGCCATGTGCCGCCCGTCGCACCCACGAAAATGATGAAACTGTTCGCAATTAATACCTTATAGAAAATAGGAATACTCAACAACGGTTTGAGCGCGGAGTGTCCCTGCTGTTCAGCCTCTGCTAGCTGTTGCCTGTTTGTTACCATGTTTCGATCCTTTCCTGCTCCCTTTATATTGTAGGGGTCGGGCGCTTATCCTGTCAAATGGGATACGTTGTACACAGACGTGTTCTAGCTGTCATCCTGAGCGCAGCGAAGGATCTGGTTCGCCGGACGCAAAGATCCTTCGCTGCGCTCAGGATGACAGCTAGAACACGTCTCAAGTCCGCCTCACGGGAAGTCTTATCTCAAGATGTCTATATTGTACAGGGGAATCAGGTGTTGAGTGCAGAAATATCAGGTATCTACCTGATGCCAGCTTGTGCAGGGTACATTAAGCTACATAGTGATAACCCATATCGGCGTTTCACTCGTCATGTGTAGCGCGCAACTCTTCTCAATACTGGCAGGATGCGTTACAATTACTATAATAGAAAGTGTGGCCTCAAGTTTTCCGAAACCGGGGGATACACGAAGCGGGCATGTGTATGATATAATTTGCCACGCATAGTAATTACGGACTTTTCAAATACCTGACAAATGTCCTTGCGGAGACAATTCAGAAACCGAAAATGTGTGTGAACATTTAGGAAGGCAGGCAACGTGGGTTCTGTACCGAAGAAAAGCGTGCTCGACGTAGTCACGCAGAAGCTGGTCGAGAGCCAACTGTGGCGCTCAATATTTCGCCATGGCTATCCTGATACCCCGTTAAACCAGTCTCTGGTGATGATGGGCAACGTATTTCTGCACCTGCATCCGGTGAAAATCAGCCGCTCGGCTTTGAAAGTCACCTACACCTGGTGCATGGGTGGTATTTCTTTTTTCTTATTTCTGCTGCTGACCCTTACCGGCGTGTTCCTGATGTTCTTCTATGTACCTGACACCGCGCAGGCCTACGTGAACGTCAACCAGTATAACACCGCCGTTTCATTTGGACACCTGGTGCGCAATATGCATCGCTGGGCGGCCCACTTGATGGTGGTCTCCGTGACGTTGCATATGATTCGCGTCTTCTATCACGGCGCGTACAAGCCGCCCAGAGAGTTTAACTGGGTGATCGGCGTGTTCCTTTTCTTAACTACTTTGTTCTTGAGTTTCACGGGGTATCTGCTCCCCTGGGACCAGATTGCCATCTGGGCTATCACCGTCGGCACCAACCTGGCCCCGTATGCCCCCGTGCTTGGTGATGCCGTCTACAAGGTGCTTACGGGCGGTTCAGTAGTCGGTCAAGCCACGCTGATACGTTTCTACGTGGGCCATGTGATCTTTTTACCTCTGATTGCGGCTTTACTGATGGCTGTTCACTTCTGGCGTATTCGTAAGGATGGCGGCGTTGCAGGCCCTCCGCCTCCGTCTCGTAGAGAAGTAGAAGCGCGCGCGGAGCGTCCAGTAGTCGGCTCTGCCCGGCCATAACCGGTGTTGGCTGTTGCAGACCGTCGCGTATTCGGCGCAACCTGGCGTTGGCCCAGAACAGACGGTTCTCTTGAGAGGATACTGAGAGGATGCTAGATCATGTCGATTGAACAAAAAGAACCAGGAGCGCAGACGCAGGGATCGGCGACTCAACGCCGCTATCGTACCCTGGCTGTGGTGAAGCAAGAAGCGATCACGCGTGTTGAAAGACCGTTGGAAGACTCCGTGTTTGTCTGGCCGCATCTACTGGTGCGCGAATTTTTCGCCTCCGCCATGTTGATGGTCATGATAACCATAGTCTCCATCGTTATCGACGCACCCCTGCGCGACCCGGCCAATCCGAACGTGACACCGAACCCGGCCAAAGCGCCCTGGTACTTCCTGGGTTTGCAGGAGGTTTTGCACTACTTCCCACCCACCACTGCCGGTGTGCTGATTCCCGGATTGACGCTGCTCGCACTGATGGTGCTCCCTTACGTGGACCGTAACCCCAGCCGCGCCTATTCTGATCGCAAAGTAGCTATTGTGACTTTCACCATGTTTGCCGTGTTCTGGGCAGTGATAACTCTGGCGGGCAGCTTCTTCCGAGGCCCCGGTTGGACCTGGTCATGGCCCTGGCAGCGTATGTATTTTGACCTGTAAGTAGGCATAGACAGAGAGGAATTTTATGAGTATCAATACTCCTCCCATCACCCCCCAACAATACGAAGTGCTACACGGCGGGGGCGCTGAAGCTGCGGAGATTGCCCAACAACGCCTGTCGCGTCGGCGTTTCCTGCGCAGGTCTATGCTTGGTGTATGGGGATTATCCGCCACAGCCGCCGTAGGTGGAGCATTATTCATGATGTATCCCAACCTGGCAGGCCAGTTCGGGTCAGACCTGACGGCAGGGAAGAAGACAGATTTCCCGGCGGCCAAACCCGCGAATTTTAAGATCGGCCAGGCAGGGGTCTTCTATGTGCAGCCGGCGAAAACATATATCGCTCATCTGGCAGCTGGTACACAATTTTCGTTGAGCGGATCGAACCTTACCGACCAGTTGGCCGTTGAGAGTTTCGTCAAAGATTCTGACGGATCCTACTGGGTGGCGTTATATCAAAAATGCGTGCATCTGGGCTGCACAGTTCCCTTCCGAGACGACTGTGTGAGCTTCAAGTGTCCCTGTCATGGCTCTCACTATAACGTCAATGGAGAGTTTCTGGATGGACCTGCCCCTCGAAGCCTTGATCGCTTTGCCATGTCGTTCAGCAATGGCAATGTGGTTATAAGCACGGGCACACTGAACAATACGGTACCGCATCCCGATGCTACGACTCGCATCATTCCCGTTCCGACGGTGGCATGTGGGGCAAGTTAAGCCATAGTCACAGTTCAGGGTGTAAAACGAATGTGCCCGTACGATTTGGGCGCATGGCGCTTTCGCCCTTTGTAAAAGGTAGTGTGTTTATGATAGATCCTGTACAGGCTGCAGTCGGTATCGTGGTGACGCTGCTTGCAGTGGGAGCCTTGCTCTATGTCTTCTACTCTCGCACCAACGCGGTCGAGAAAACCGGATATGGCGCTCTCATCATGCTTTCAATTATCTCAGTGATGATACCTGTTTTCTGGATCATGGAGTCCAATGGACAGGCGATAGCGAAGACGCAGCAGCATAATACCGATGTCCAACGCGGTGCGGCGCTCTACGCGCAGTATTGTTTCCAGTGTCACGGTCTCACTGGTCAGGGTGCCACGGGACCCAAACTGAATGGAAACTCTGCCGTCAATGCTCTGACCGATGCTGATATTTTGCGCATCATCAGCGCTGGCATTTATGACCCGGCCAATCCAGGAGGTACACCCTTGATGCCCGCCTGGAGCGATCAATATGGTGGTCCGCTCACACAGGACCAGATTCAGTATTTATTCGCTCTTATTCGTTCGGCTGATCCCGCTTACCTGACAGCCAATGGGTATCCCTCTGGCCCTGGTTCCAACGGCTTTTCCCAGGTTCCGAACGAATTGAAGAAGAACAACCTGGGCGCCTACCAGACGGCTGTCGCGCAGGCAACTAAGGGTACCGGTATCGCATCCTTCCCGGTAGTGGATATGACCAAACAGAAATCCATCACCATCGATATTATTGACTCGCCGGCAGGAGCCGCCTGCCAGCCAGCGTGTTACGCGGTGCCTGATCCTAAAAATCCGGGACAGGAAATCATCAGCCCGAATGTGAAGGTCAAAGTGGGTACTACCATTACCTGGGTCAATAAAAGCAAAACTCCGCACACGGTTACGTCAATCGTGGGCGAAAATGGAGCCGCTCCAGTTCCGGCTAAAGTCTTTGACTCAGGTATAAGCAATCTACTGAATACAGGTAAAAGTTATCCCTATACGGTCAAGGCTGATGCATTCACCTTTAACACGAATCACATCGTAGTGTACTATTGTCAGATACACCCGGTCATGGTGGCTGCCCTGACTATTACACAATAAAACCATTGTCCAGGGGTCGCGCTTCTCTTAACGTGAGGCGCGGCTCCGTTATCGCCCGATCGCTGGTCGTGTCGCACGTTGATCCCGCGATACGTTGAAAGGGATTGCTATCTATGCAACAAACGCAACAACGGGAGCAATCAGAACGAATATCCTGGGCGCGTGCCATGGTGTTCGCAGTTGGCTTCTTCTTTATAGCGGCCCTGCTGATTGGACAAATTCCCGGTTTTATTTATTATCAGATCACCGCCGCGTCTTTCGTTGGTATGGAGCAGGGCTTTCTGGGGTTGGCTGCAACCTGCATCGCAGGCTTTATCGTCATCCAGGTAGTCGTCATGCTCTTTGACCCCAGGCCTGTTGTTCCGCCTGCCATAATCGGTATGATTGGCTTTCCCGTAGCTCTCGCCGGGCTGGCGCTGCTCCTGTGGGCCGCCTGGACTGGCAACCAGTATTTCCCTAACGCCAGCACGAATCTGTGGGCGGTATTGGGCGGCAAGTTCTTATGGTTCCCGGTAAACGTAATCGATTTCGTCATGATCGGCTCGACCATTCTGGGGGTCGGCCTCGCTATGGTGTTCTTCAGCGCGCTGGCAGTGCGCGAGCAGCGCAACCCCGATCGCAGAGACCCCGGAACAACTCCGGCCATTCGCCTGATGCTCACCGCCGGTTCCGTCTTGCTCATCATCTTCCTGCTTTTCTACACCTTTGTGAGCGATACACAGCTTGCCCAACTGATTAACCCGGCATGTCCCATTGGCATCGATCCCAAACGTGGATGCACCAGCCCGTTTACCGGCCTTTTCATTGTCAATACTGTTTTCAACCTCTTCCTGGCTATCACCATTCTTTGTATGCTGGGCGCGTTCGCCCTGCGCTTGCACTACCTGATGCGCCCGGTGCGCAAGCGCACCATGTCGGGTCTGTATATCATCGGTATTAACCTGGCGCAATTCGGCGTTATCTTCCTCATCGGCTGGTTTGTTTTGTATCCCTTGATCGACTGGATACACTCCTGGACTTTCCTCGGCCTTGGCAAGTACCTGACCGGGTGCAGTAAATTAACCGCCATTCCGCAAAGCTGCTCTTTCTCGCAGCAGGGCGGCTACATTATCGACACCATAATCACGGGCGCTTTCTTCACGCTGTTAATGGCGGCCATCTGGGCCTGGAAATCGAAACGAAATCTCGTTGTAATAAGCGGCGTTACCATTACGGCGGTGCTGGCTATTGCTACCCTGCTGGTGCATACGACTCCTTCCGAAGTGATTATCGCTGCTCTGCTGTGCGCCGGTGGGCTGGCCCTGGCTGCCATCTGGACGAGCGTGGCGCGCCGCGAGTTCGCCGTTGTCGGCGAAAATAACCTGGGCTGCCTCGGAATGTGGCTGGTTTTAGGAACCTGCCTGCTGATCTACATTGCAGCCTTTGCCTTTTTCTCGCTGCCCGTATTCCCTAACGAGACCGAGCCGAATATCCCCTTTACGCCCGGCGGCGGTTTAGTCCTGGGCGCTGGTGGCAGCATCAGCGCGACCACCGTCGTCATCGTTATCGGCATCCTGGCCGCCGTTCAGTTCTACTTCCTGACACGCAACCGCTACAAAGTGTAATATGTGTCCTTTTCCACATTCAGGATATTGCTGGCAAGCCAGGAGCGACGCCTACACAGAGCGTCGCTCCTGGCTTTTTCATTGTGAAATACAACAAGGTCTGCCGGGTTACTGGCGTCCTGATGATTTTTACCGATCAATACCTGTCTTGTCATCCTGAACGCAGCGAAGCATCTCTCGCCGGGTCGCACGCAGATGCTTCGCTGCGCTCAGCATGACACCTTTCACCTCGCTGATGCCTTTCTTAAAACACCTCCCAGTGAAAGGCGGCTCTGTCCCCGCCCTGGTTAACTGCTTCCTATGCTATAATGAGAAAAAATACGTTGCGGTTGATATTCACCTGTTGGGAGTTGTATGGACATAGAGCTTGAGCGGCCTCTGCGCATCTTGATAATGGCGGCTGAGATTGTGCCGTTTGCTAAAGTTGGGGGGCTGGCGGATGTTGTTGGCGCGCTGCCGAAAGCGCTGCAAGACCTGGGGCATGATGTGCGGCTGGTCATGCCGCGCTATGGACAGGTTAGCCCTGAACGCTTTCAATTGACCAGCGTACTCGATGCTGTGACGGTCAAGATGTCGCAGTACCAGGAACAGGTGCGCATTATGCAGGGTAGCATCGGCAACGACATTCCGGTGTATATGGTTGACGCGCCGCGCTACTTTGATCGCGAAAATATCTACGGCTATATCGACGATGGCGAGCGCTTCATCCTGTTCTGCCGCGCCGCGCTTGAGACGATGCGCTTGCTCGACTGGTCGCCCGACATTATTCATTGCAACGACTGGCAAACGGGCATCGTCCCCAACTGGATGCACACGGTCTATCACGAAGACCCCTTTTTCAGTGATGCCGCTACAGTCTACACCATCCATAACCTGGCCTATCAGGGCATCTTCGGCTATCGTATCCTGGAAGTAGCGGGCGTCGCCTCCGGCGGTTTCCTCTATCCTCAAATTGTCGAACTGGCGAACGTCGTCGATATTATGGCGCGCGGCATCCATTTTTCCGACGCCATCACCACCGTCAGCGAACGCTATGCCCAGGAGATATTGACCCCCACCTTTGGCGAAAAGCTCGATCCGCTTTTGCGGTCGCGGCGCGAACGCCTGTTTGGTATCCTGAACGGCATTGACTACCTTGAAATGAACCCCGCTACCGACCACTACATACGGTCGCAATTCAACAGCGCCAGCCTGGAGAAACGCGCCGGGAATAAGCAGGCGCTGCAAGAACGGGCGCACCTGCCGGTGCGGTCCGATGTGCCACTGCTGGCGATGATCTCGCGCCTGGCCGATCAGAAAGGTTTTGACCTGATCTCGCAAATTTCGCAGCCATTGCTGGCGCAGGGTGTGCAACTCGTGGTGCTGGGCATCGGCGACCAGCATTATCACGAAATGTTCCAGAACCTGGCCGTGCGCTATCCACAGCAGGTTGCCATTTTTCTCACCTTCAATAGCGAACTGGCGCAGAGTATCTACGCGGGCAGCGACATGTTCCTGATGCCCTCGCGTTTCGAGCCGTGCGGCCTCGGACAGTTGATCGCCATGCGCTACGGCAGCGTTCCCATCGTGCGCAAGGTGGGAGGATTGGCCGATACCGTGCAGGAATATGACCCGCGCAGCGGGCTGGGTAATGGCTTCACCTTCGACAACTACGATCCCTGGGACCTCTTCGCGGCCATCGTGCGCGCCCTGGAACTCTTCCGTTTCAAGGATGTATGGCGCACATTGCAACAGCGCGGCATGGAAGCCGATCATTCGTGGCACGCCTCGGCCATGCGCTACGTGGATGTCTATCGCGACGCCATCGCATTCCACAAGAGCGGCAAATGATCCTCCCCCGCCAGAAGCGGGAGGTTCCCTCGCCTACCCCAACGCTTCCAGCCTGCCTCGTCGGTAGACCAGCTCTAGTCGGTTCGGCGCAAGACTTTTGGGCAGATGCGCTCCGGCGCGGGGAATACCCACGCTTCGGGGCAGTGCTTGCCCCTCTTTCGCACGTTGTTGTAAGACCTCTACCGCTGCCTGCAGGCGCAGGTCCGCACCTTCCCATTCCTCATGGGCGATAGAGGGGATCGTGTTTAGTGGAGTAAGATGAGCCGCTAACCACGCTGAGTACAGGTCACGCTGTACCGGTCCGATGCCACAGGGGCAGGAGTGCCAGCGCTGGGAAAGTGGCTTTTTCACGTAAGTCTGGCAGCCGTGACAGTATTGGGACAGTCTGGTGTTGCGCGTGGGGAACTCGCTCAGGGTGCCGCCGGTACTTGCAACCGTGCGTCTCAACTGCTCTACAAACATCCCTGGGGCGTTGCGTCCCACGCTTTTCCCATAGAGCTTCTGCCATGCTTTGTAGGAAAGTTTTTCTGTGCGAATCGTGTTGCCACGCCGGATGATACGGTGGACGAGGCATCCGTGCAGGCTCTTGCGATGCGCGGCCAGCTTGCGCTCTTTGCTGGCAAGGCGGCGTCTGGTGGCGAGGTAGCCACGGCTATTCTTCCAGGTCAACCGCCGTTTACCCTTGCCGCCCTTCTTGATGCGACCTTTCTCATCGTAGTTCTGTGGGTTATTTGCACGGCGTTGGCGGTCCAGTTTGCGCTGTAAACGCCGTTTGGCACGGGCATCAGGTTGGAGTTCTTCACAGAAGGGGAGCAATTGCGCTTCTCCCTCCTGTGACACAATGGCAATGGTGGAGGGACCGACATCCAGCCCGATCACCTCTGTTCCGACCGTGTGCTTCGGTTTCTGATAGGATGTTCCCTCTAAGGCTAGCTGGACATAGTAGCGGTAGCCCTGTGAGTCAGCCCCCTGCGCCTTCGGACTGTATGCCTTGCGCCGCACGATCCGCGCGTACTTGATGGGGTGCTGGAGGCCGTGATGCACCACCGGATCATGCCAGTCGACGAGGGCCGGAAGCAAGTCCCCACGCCAGAGTAACCACCCTTGATTGCCCTTCTCAGGCGGTTGGAGTAAAAAGCGCATCCCTGATCTGTTCCATTTGTTCTCCACACCGTCGAGGCCGCGCCCTTTGCTCTTGAAACGCACGTTTTTCGCTTGCCCAAGACAGACGCGATTAGCGGCTTGGTAAGCACGATCTGCTAATGCCTGTGCCATCAAGGCATCGATATGGTCAGCAATCCAGGCACAATTCGCCACTTTCGCAAACTCATACAGCGCGTATTCGGAAAAGCCATAGGCTTGTCGTAAGTGGGTGAAGGCTTTCCTACGTTCCTGCTTGTGCGTCTGTGGAATACTCCGCGCCTCTTGCCATGCCGGGTCAGCGCGCATCCGGCGCAACCGTTTCATCGCTTCCCCAAGCAAAGCATTATAGAGACAACGCGCTGCCTCGAAATGGGCACGCAGACGCTTGGCTTGCCCAGCATCGACAGCAAGGGGCAACTCCAACAAAAAGGTCGGCGTCTTGCTTCTCTTCATGCGCGTACTCCTTTCATCGATGCTCGTAGCAGTCTCTCAGTATCGTGGTACCCCGTTCATTCCTGCGACGTTGAGTTGCATCTACTGCGCGTCGCGCCCGCAAGAACGCTCCTGCCGCATCGGTACTCACTCTGGCCTCTTGCCGCAGGCGGGCCTTCGTCACCTTCTCGCCCCGTTCAAGCAGGCGCGTGTACGCTGCTTGCAGTCGTTCCTGTGGCGACGCTTTCGCGGGGTGGGTAGCCTTGGCCTTGTCGGTCGTCGGGCGGGGTCTGACGATGGGGTGATAGGTCTTCAAGAAAGCGGCGGCGGCCCGACTGCCCACATGCGCCCGGCTGCACAGATTCGCCATTGTAACGGGCAACCCCTCGGCTTCCAGGCGTTCCTGTTCGCTGCCGTGCTGGTTCCAGTAGTTGCGCACAAAGGGTCGCACCGCCGACCTATCGACATGGGAGTGCCGTGCCAACATCTTGACCGTGATCGCGAGTCCCTGCCGCTCCAGATCGGCGCAGGCCGCTTGCAGGCGTTCAAGTTGCTCCTGTCTCCGTTGCTCCTGCCCCTGACGCGCTTCATTACCCTGTAAGCGAGCCAGCGCGCGGAGCTTGCGCAAAGCCCGGTATTCCAGGTGAGAGACCGTCGAGCAATCTAGCCCCAACTGCCGGGCGATGGCCGTAGGGCCCAGACAGCGCCCGTCCGCCTCGTCCAGCCCGTAGCGCAGGCGCAACACCTGCTGCTCGCGCTCAGTGAGCTGGGAGAGCAGCGCCTCGACCTGGGTACGTCTGGCCTGCTGTCGCTGCTCTTCTGCGGCAGCGGCTGTCGGGTCAGGCAGCACGAGCGGTGGAGCATCCAGTGTCTCAGCAAAGGTGCAGTCCTCCGCTTCCCCGTGCAGCGCGTCCAGACTGAGCGGTTGCAACGCGCGGAGTTCCTCCAGGCGTTCATCGGTGCAGTTGCGCCATGTCAGGTCATCGCTTACCCGGATGGTGTTCTCCATCGGCAGCGCGTCTAGGATCGCATAGTAAATCGTGGTCGAGGCATAAGCCGTAAAGTTCCCACTGGTGGCAGCATCAAAACGGTCAAGGGCGCGCAGCAGGCCCAGATTGCCCTGCTGCACCAGATCGAGCGGCGAGAGCGAGCGCACCCGCGCGCTGGAGCGCCGAACGAGGGTGACGGGCAGCCACAAATGCCCCTCGATGAGCCGCCGTTTCACCTGGGCCGCCTGCTCCAGGGAGAGCCTTCCCTGCCGGGCTGCCACCAATTGTGAGATGAGGTGCCGGACTTCCTCGCGGGAGAGACGTGGGATGGTGTTGAGATCGATAATGTACTGCCGCAGTTCGTTGAGGTGTTGCATGTAGTTTCCCTACCTTCTTGCCCATAGCTGGGCTTATTGCTTCTCGAATCAGGACTGTACCGGCACTCTTAGGATCAACCTATCAGTTCGAATTGCAAAGATAACAATGAAAGCAACGATACTATTGAATAGTATCATAATATTGCGACAAATTCAAGGGTATACAGTGTATGCTATAATCATTCCAAACAATTCTTGTAGGGAGCGGATCAATGACAAAGCAAGATGAAGTTCAAGACGAATGGATTCCCATGAGCGAAGCTGCCAAGAGGCTAGGAATCAGCCTGAGCAAAATATCCAGACTGGCAGCCCTTAATAGGATAGAAACTCAGCACAATCCTTACGATGAACGCACCAAACTCGTGAACTATGCTGAGTTGCGGAGAATGTTCCCGCCGAGGACTGGAAGAAAGTGAGCAATAACCACCAAACGAGAAGGACGGGGCAATCTAATGGATAAGCAGGAAAGGAGCAGCAATATGGATCTCGACAAGGCGTGGCTATACCGTCAGGGGAGCTGGACAGAGGTGGACGATCCTGCAGCTCGGTTTCCCGAAGAACTAGATAACCTGTTTGAGAAGCTGCACTACAACTCGGCACCGCGAACCTATGGTGTACCTGGCGAACACTCCGTCATAATCTATTACGGACCGCTCTTCCCTAATGAGAAACATACTCCGATTGCCTATCCCGACTATCCCTACTATGTCGAGGTGGAGGTCGAGGGAGTAACCGACCATCATTTTTATATCGCGGATGAGCCTAGTTACCTGCAACTCGTACCCCAATTGGTTGATTATGTTTACAAGGCGTTGCAGTTGAAACTCCTTATTCGAGATGAGTTTCCAGAAGTGGATGTGTGAACGATGGTTTGAACAAAGTTCTTCAGCACATATGATTCTAGAGGAGAGAGGCTATTATCTTCTACATCAAGGACGGGAGCTTTCTAGCCCACTTAAAATAAATGGCACAGCGTATTGCCTATCTCGATTGTCACTCCGGCATCAGTGGAGACATGTTTCTGGGAGCCATGTTGGATGCCGGTTTTCCCCTCGAAACGCTTCGGCAGGCGCTCGCAGGTCTTCCCATCAGTGGCTACGAGTTGAAGCTGGAGCAATTTCAGGATAAGGGCATTCGTGGAGTGCGTTTCGATGTAATACTGGCCGCACAGGAGCAGCCCGCGCGCCACCTCACGGATATCGTTTCGCTGTTGCAGGCCGCAACGCTGCCCCCGCGTGTCCGCGAACGAGCCATCGCCATGTTTCGTTGTATCGCGGAAGCGGAAGCCGCTGTGCATGGTACTACGCTTGAAGAAGTACATTTTCATGAAGTCGGCGCTATCGACGCCATTATCGATATTGTAGGGGTGGCGCTGGCCGTTGAAACGCTGGGCATTGAGACGCTGTATGCTTCTGCTTTGCCCTTGAGCAGCGGTCACGTCAAGACAACACACGGCCTTTTACCCGTTCCCGCGCCTGCCACGCTGGAAATCTTGCGGCGCGTGTCTGCCCCCTGGCGACCCTGCCTGGTAGAAGGCGAGATGGTGACTCCTACGGGAGCAGCCATCCTGGCAACTCTGGCCCATTTTGAAACGCCAGCCATACGTATCGAGCGCGTGGGGTATGGCTTCGGGCGCAAGTCTTTCCCCTGGCCCAATTGCCTGCGGCTCTGCCTGGGCAGGCCGTCTGGCACCAGCATGGAGGCGGGCGCGCAGGATTCGAT
>DAHVFL010000470.1 GCA_027316975.1 Chloroflexota bacterium
ACAGATCATGGAGACCTTGCACGGTATCAAGGAGGAAATCCATATGAAACCCTGGAGAACATTTCAAGATTGGAGCAGCCTTGTGCTGGGAGCTGTTCTCTTCCTGGCTCCCTGGCTCTTCGGGACGGCTGCGAATGCTACCAGTTCGTGGAATGCCTGGATTATAGGTGTGATCGTCGCCGGGATGGCACTGTTCGCGCTGGCCCGCCCGATGGCAGCCACCTATGAAGGAGTCGAGGCAGTAGCCGGTGTCTGGCTGTTCCTGGCTCCCTGGATTCTGGGTTTTGCCGCAGTCGGTGCTGCCGCCTGGACAGGCTGGATCATCGGCGTCCTGCTGGTGGCCCTGGCGACGTGGAAGCTGGCCCAGGTTCGCCGCGAGTCAGTCCATGCAACCGCCTTCTAGCCAAAAAAGACGCGGGGCAGGATATCTCTTCCTGCCCCGCATCTTTTTTTGGCTCTGTCTCTACGCTCTCAGCTTCTTTATTTACATTTTTGAGCAGGACCGCGTTGATGACAGGTAAGATGAGTGCCTCAGCTACCTATCAGCCGTGACTCAGCATAAACTGGTTTGAGTGTATAATGTGATGGAGTTATTTCAGCGTCAACCTGCCGTTTGGCAAACTCGAGATGTCGTACAATGAAATAGTGAAAGAGGATAGCTATGGACATAGATCGCGATTCAGCGACGGCTCCTGGCCCGGTCGAAGCGCGACCGGGAACAAGTACGCAGGAAATGATCCTGAACATGGGGTCGCAGCATCCCAGCACGCACGGCGTGCTTCGCATGGCGCTGACTCTCGAGACAGAAAGGATCATCGGATGAAGCCATCCACGAAAGTCGCCATGCGCGTCTTGATCGCGACGCTTGTTCCACAATTCGCTTTCGGGCTGAGCTACGCCTGGATCGGCCTGGCTCCGCATGTCGAGCAGCAAAGCCAGTGGTCTGCATTTGCTATCGGGGCGATCTTCACGCTTCCCTTGCTGAGTTCCGCGCTAACGCTGCTGCTCAGCGAGTACCTGACGGCTTACATTGCGCCCCGGCGTCTCTGCTGGCTGGGAGTGGGGCTCTTCTGGATTGGACTGGCGGTGGCATTCGTGTGGCCCGGCGAAGCGGTGTTTGTCATCTTCTATGCCATCCTCGCGCTTGGAGTCGGGTATGGGATGACCTTCGCGGCCTCGCTGGCGGCGATCGTCCAGGTCTTTCCCCGCCGCGTCGCAACGGTGAGCGGGATCATCACCGCCGCCTATGCGCTTTCCGCCCTCGTCGAAGTGCCGGTGGTCAACGCGCTGATTGTCGGTCACTCCTGGCTCGACGCGCTGCGGATCGCGGGAGCGAGCGTGGCCGTGCTGGCCGGGATCGCGGTGGTGTTCATGCCACATCTGCCAGTTGTCCACCAGCAAGCCTCGGTGGGAAGGCACACCCTTCACCTGCTCAGGCAGCCGCGTTTCGGCATGATTGTATTGATCACCGTTCTGGTCGCGCCGCTTGGCACCTACGCGACATCCGAAGTCGGCATCTACGCGCAAAGCCTGCATCTGCTCGCCGCGCTCGCGACCGCCGCGGTGGTCGTGGTGGCAGCCGGGACGGTTCTCGGCAGGCTGCTCGGCGGGGTCCTGTCGGATCATCTTGGGGCTGATCGCGTTCTGCTGGTCGTGGTTGGCCTGGATGCGCTGGCCGGGATTGCCCTCTGGCGAGCATCCACCGCTCCCGTGTTCCTCGGCGCGGTAGCCATGATCGGTCTGACCTGCGGCGGGCTGGTTGGCGCGGTTCCTCGCCTTGCGCTGGACAATGCGCCCGGCGCTTTTAGTACGGCCGCCGGACTCCTCTTCGCCGGTTTTTCGCTGGGCGGATTCATTGGCCCGCTGATTGGCACGGCGTTAGGAGGTCGGACGCTGGCCTGGTTCGTCCTGGCGCTGCTGACGACGGTCGGTCTCGTGATCCTGCTTCTTCACCTGGCCCTGTTTGCCCGGCAGGCGCTGCAACCGCGGGGCAGCAAGCTGGCGGAGCAAGGGGAGTATGATAGCGCAGGAAATCGGCGAGCTGTGACCAAAAACCCATCTTGAAGAGCAAGACTTCCCTGGCTGTTCTGGAGCAGATATGCAGACCCTGAAAAGCGACAAAGCTGCCTCCCGGCTCTTCGCCAGAGGCAGCTTTGTCGCATCGTCGCGCATCAAGAAGGGGGCGACGGCGCTGGTTGCACAGCACGTTTACTTGAACATCGTCTTGATTGAATCGACGAGCACGTGGGGGTCATACTGCCCTTTATAGAGAGGCGAAACCTTCTTGTCCAGCTTGAGGAGCGTATACACGGCGATTTGCGCTGACCTGACCGAGTACTCGACCGTGAAGACGACGTCGTCAGGGATTTCGCAGAATTGCGAGGTGAAGGCGAGGTTGGTCGATCCTTCTGGCACCACCTGGGGCCGATCGCCCTTCGCTCTCGTCAAGAACTGGCTGGTGATAAACGGCATCATGACCGGAATGCAGGTCGAGGTCTCGACGATGCGCGGCATAGCTTCTGTGAACCGGAGATGAGAACACAGCTCGGTCAGTATCTCCTCGCCCGTGCAGTCAGACATCTTTTTGTGGACGAAGTCGCCCTTCTTGTCCGGGAATAATCCATAGCCCCAGCAGACCTGGACGTTCTCAGGTTGAGTGAGAAAGTGCGGTTGATGAGGCAGCACCACCGACATCAGCCAGTTCGAGTCCTTGAATGTCACCAACCCTCCTGTCCCAGGTTGATTGTTGGTGAACGCTTCCACCAACTGAAAGAATGTCGGGTCGTGGAACGTCACCGTGAACGACAGCCACTTCGATTCAGCGATCCGGTCGTCGAACACGGAGGGTCGGCCAAAATCGGGGTATTTCTGCGCGAGTGTTTCCCAGAGCATCCAGGACCCTCCCTGCTGTTTCGTGCCAATGCCGGGCGCGGCGGTCATTGACCCATAGCTGGCGCCCGCCGTCATCGAGCCGTTCGTAACGAAGACCAGGTCATCCGGCGCGATGGCGATTTCCTCGTGTTGGCCGTCGCGCAGCACATGCATGCGCTCGACGGTCTTTTCATGCTCGGACGGCAGGAAATCCAGGTCGATCACCTGGCAGTTCATTTCAAAGTGAACGCCTTGCTCCTTGAGCCACTTCACTACTGGCAAAACGATGGAATCGTGCTGGTTGTAGGGCGTGCG
>DAHVFL010000471.1 GCA_027316975.1 Chloroflexota bacterium
CCGTGATGATTACGCCATCAACTTCAGGGTCTTGCAGGCAGACTTCGCTGAGCCAGGCGAAAGCCAGAGGGTCTTCATCGGCAGCTCCGGCCACGTCTACCGGGTTGGTTGATGTGGCGCGGGCAGGCATGAGATTGCGCAGGGATTGTTGTGTTTCCGCGCTCAAGATTGGAACTGCCAGCCCGGCGCGAATAACAGCGTCGCCGCTGGCGACGACGCTGCCGCCGCCATCACCGATAATAGCGATGCGTCGACCGCCGCCGGGTGTGGGCGGCTGCGTTGCCAGCGCCTGGGCGACCGGGAAGAGTTCATCTGATCGCACCACGCGCACGACGCCGCTACCCAACAGGCTGGTATCAAGGTCGGGACGCACGGTGGAAATCGTGCCGGTATGCGCAAGCGCGGCTCGCACGCCGACCTCGGTCGCGCCGCTCAACAAAATCACCGCGGGTTTATAGCAGCCGCGCTGGTACATACTTTGCGTCACTTCGCGTAGCGTTTGCTCTTGAATGGCCTCGACGTATCCGGCGATGACGCGCGTTTCGGGATCGCTTGCCAGGTACTGCATACATTCGGGGAAGGTCACATCGATGGCGTTGCCGACACTCAAAAAAGTGGTGAATCCGCAGCCATCCAGGTGCGCCTGGGCGTAGAAATACATGCCCAGATTGCCGCTTTGCGAGACCAGCCCGATTGGACCTGACGGCAGTGGAAAGACCATACCCAGCGCGTTAAGGTGCGAGCGTTTGATGTATACGCCCATGCAATTGCTGCCGATGATGCGAATGCCGTGCTGGCGACAGCGCGTTACCAGTTCCAGTTCCAGCGCGCAGCCCTCTGGCCCGGTTTCGCTGAATCCGGCGGTGATAATGACAATGCCCTTGACGCCGTGCGCAATGCAGTCATCGATGGCCTGTGGAACATACTGGTAGGCAGTCGCTATAATCGCCAGGTCAACTTGCGTTGGCACATCAAGCAGTGTTGAGTAGGTTGGGCGGTCAAGCACTTCTGGAATGGAGGGGTTGATAAGATAAATAGGGCCGGGGAAACCTCCTGCGATCAACTGGCGGGCTGCCACGTGGCCCCATTTGTGGGGAGCGCGCGACGCGCCCAGGATGGCGATAGCGCGAGGATTCAGCACCTCCTCAAGCGTATAGGGAACGTTGCTCATCCATGCTCCTCGTCACTCTCGCTATCGGTATGGTTGTTCTCGCGTTCCTTGCGCAGTAGTTCTTCAACACTGCGAATCAGGCTATCTGCGCTTGGCAAGGGGCCTGATACAGGTGGTTTGTCGGGAGTGGTAGCAGCCTCTTCCTCTTCGTCAGTTTCGTCATCGTCACCTTCGGCCAGCATACTCTCGGTCTCGCTTTCCAGCTTGCGCACATAGGCGCTGGCTTCCGGGTCGCGCGCGACCAGCGTGGTAATCTGCTCCTCAAAGCGAATAGCATCATTCTGGAAATCGCTCAGATCAAGATCAAAGGCCAGGAAGGTGTTCAGGTAGGTCAGCAGCGCGGATGTTACTTTGATGTTCGGCGTGGCAACCAGGTAATGAGGCGCGGCAGCCCACAGGCTCGACACCGGAAATTTGGCGCGGCTAATGGCGTCATGCGCCACGCCCGTAATGCCGGTCGGACCCTCGTAGCGCGAACTCTGCACGTCGATTTCATGCATACGTTCCAGCATCTCCTGCGTAGAAGAGTAGCCGGTAACCGGCACATCCATTGAATGGGGAATGTTTGCCAGAAATGCTCCCAACAAGAGAACTTCCGATACATTAAACCGTTTGCAGACTTCCACGAAAGCAGAAGTATAGGTCTTCCACTTGAGTTGTGGCTCCACGCCCGCGAACAGGATCACATCGCGTTCCCAGGTTGGATCGACATATGCATAGAACTGGTTGGTCGGCCAGTGAATCGAGCGCACCTGGCCTCTTTTCGTCTGCACGGTGGGACGGGTTTCCGTAAAGACATAAAATTCTTCTGCTTCTATCTCAGCAATACAAATCGTCTTCCAACGATCTATGAGAAATTTAACCGCAGTGGTGGCAGCTTCTGCCGCGTCGTTCCAACCGGAGAAAGCGGCCACAACAACAGGATTGCGCAACTCAGGCTTTTTATGATAGTGTACGAAAGCCATGTAAACTCCTCCACGCGCGCATGTTCCATGCTCAGACACGCATTTTGAGTAGAGTAGGCGGCTGGCGAGGTATCGTTGTTTTCCGTAGACCTACCCGCTTTGTGCTGGTGGTATCATCGGACAATCCTTTTCCATCCGCCCCTCTCCGAACCGTGCGTGCATCTTTCAATGCACACGGCTCTCCAGTATCGCAGTCATGGCCTCCTTACGGATGGCGTTGACTTCCTCGATCTTGATGATTTGTCGTCTCATAGGGCGTCCTGCGTGCAGGTCGTCATGACACGTTCGACAAAGGGGCATCGTCTTGCGTTTGAGGGCAATCATCCGCTTCACCCATTCCGGCTTTGTCCTTCCTGGGTATTCGTGGAGTTGTTTCATGGCTCGGACGTGGTGGACTTCTACGTCCTCCTGACTTCCGCAGTATTCGCACGTCTCTGCTAGAAGTCTTAGTTCGAGTTCTGTTCTGCCCGCATACAGCTTTTTCGGTTGCTCCTTGATGGTTGCCTTGATGTCCCAGGCGAGCGATACACCTCCCCAGGTCGCCACAAGCGGCTCTTTGTTCTTTCGCGGTATACTGGCTTGAAGCACTTGGTACTCCTTGTTTTCTACCATGATAGTCTTCCGGTGTTTCTTCTTGATGGACTGCGCTGTCGTCTTGTGCTTGGCCGCCAGCGTTTTCATCAGTGAGGTTCCCATGACCCGCTTCAGCTTTTGGAGCCTCGTCAGGTTGTAGGCTAACCGGTAGTAGTTGACAATACCCCGATATTCCAGTTGATAGGTCGCTATGATCGTATAATCACTGTTTTCCATCAACTCTGCGCGGTGTACTGCCTTCTTGCCTTTCATGTAGCGTCTGCACTTTTCCTCTAGCACGTCGGCGGGTACTCTGAATCCAATCATGCCGTTGATACTGCGTTTGGACGTTCCAGTATTGCTACTGGTCGCCTGTCTGCTGTTCGCTTGCAAGTTTGTAATCTCGTAGCCTAGAAACCTTTCCGCTTTGCTCCTCGCATGAGTGATGAGCGTCTTGGATTGGGAAAGTTCTAGTT
>DAHVFL010000472.1 GCA_027316975.1 Chloroflexota bacterium
GTTGTTGACACTAATTGAAAGGCGCAATGACAGATACAATAGTACCTTCTCAAGAACAAGCAGGGGTGGATGAGCAGGCGGAACGCTTTATTGCCATCTTTTCAGACCTGCGCAAGGTGCTGGGCGCGGGCTTCAAACACGCGCACCAGCACGGGTTCAGTACGACGCAATTTATGGTGCTGGGGCTGGTCGAAAAATCGCGAGAGGGCGAACCACATACCATCAGCTCGATCGCGGCAAAACTGGGGCTTGATCCCGCGACGGTGGTGCGCACCGTCGATAGCCTTGAAAAGCGCGGATTCGTTGCGCGCCAGCGCGATAAGCAGGATCGCCGCCAGGTCTTTATCAACTTTACCGAAACTGGACACTCCAGCCTGATGGAGGCGCACCAGCATTTTATTACCCGCATTCGGGCTGTTTTCCTGACCATGAGCGCGGAGGGACGCGCTTCACTGCTCAATGGATTGGATGAGTTCGTGCAGATTGGGCAAGCTATCCCGGTCGAGCAGGAGCGAGAACCCGAAGCGCATGGGACGCATACATGAAAAAGGGCTTCTTTCACCTTGACAGATTACGATATATCGTTATAATTATGAAGAGAATACGATATATCGGTAAATGGAACGGAGTTAAAAAATATGATCAAATTAATGCGGTTCATGAAACCGTATCGCGGGGTGCTTGTAGTCGTTGTGATACTGGCTGTGGCACAGGCGTTAGGCAATCTCTACCTGCCTAATCTCTTTGCTGATATCGTAAATAACGGCATTGTGAAGGGTGATACCGGCTACATCTGGCGGTTCGGCGGTCTCATGCTGCTCGTCACGATGGCTGGTACCATTGCCGCGGTCGTGGGCATCTTCTATTCTTCAAAGGTGGCGACCGGTTTTGGCAAAATCATCCGCGCCAAACTGTTTACGCGCGTGGAGCAATTTTCGCTGCACGAATTTGATGCCGTGAGCACATCTTCGCTGATCACTCGAACTACAAACGACACAACACAGGTGCAGCAGGTGATGATCGTTATGCTGAACATGATGATCACCGCTCCGATCACACTGGTGGCCGGGGTTATCCTGGCGCTCAACCAGGATGTCGGACTCTCGTGGATTCTGGTTGTGGTCATTCCCGTACTGGTGGCGGCTATCATCATCCTGATGATAAATGCCATTCCGCTTTTCCGCGCCATGCAGGTCAAACTGGATAAGCTCAATCTCATTCTGGATGAAGGTCTGACCGGTGTGCGCGTGGTGAGGGCGTTTGATCGCCAGAGGTACGAAGAGCGCCGCTTCGACGAAGCTAACCTGGAATTGACCGCTATTGCCATTCGGGTGAACCGGCTCATAGCATCGCTCATGCCGATTATGATGCTTTGCCTGAACGTGTCCAGCGTAGCTATTCTCTGGTTCGGCGCGAACCGCATCAATAATGGTCAAATGCAGTTGGGCGCGCTCCTCGCGTTCTTGCAATACGCCATGCAGATTCTCTTCGCGCTGCTGATGGTTTCGATGATGTTCATTATGCTCCCGCGCGCGGCAGCCTCCGCCGATAGAATCAACGAGGTGCTGGACATTCTGCCCGAAATTAATGATCCCGACCAGGCGAAGCTGGCCGGCGAGCAAAGGGGGTATGTGGAGTTCCAGGATGTGACTTTCAGCTACCCTGGCGCGGAAGAGCCAGCTCTCTCCAACATTTCTTTCAGCGCGCGTCCTGGCGAGGTGACAGCCATCATTGGTGGCACCGGCTCCGGCAAATCGACGCTGGTCAGCCTGGTCCCGCGCTTTTACGATATCGATAGCGGGCATATCCTGGTGGATGGCGTAGACGTGCGCGAGATGACGCAGGAGCATTTGCGCGCGAAAATTGGTCTGGTGCCGCAAAAGACCGTCCTGTTCTCTGGCACAATTGCCGAAAATATCCGCTATGGCAAAAAAGATGCTTCCGATGAGGAAATTCGTCATGCCGCAGAAGTTTCGCAGGCGAGCGATTTCATCGAGGGGATGCAAGATGGCTTCGATGCGGGAATTGCCCAGGGAGGCACAAACGTTTCTGGTGGCCAGAAGCAGCGCCTGTCCATCGCGCGCGCGCTGGTGAGAAGGCCTGAAATCTACATGTTTGACGATAGTTTCTCGGCGCTAGATTTCAAAACCGATGCTCGTTTGCGAGCCGCGCTCAAAAAAGAAACACGCGAGTCAACGGTGTTCATCGTCTCGCAGCGCGTCAGCACGGTCATGGACGCGGACCAGATTATTGTCCTGGAAGACGGGCGTATCGCTGGCACAGGCACCCATCGAGAGTTAATGAAAACCTGCGAGGTCTATCATGACATTGTGTCTTCGCAGCTTTCAACAGAGGAAATCGCGGAGGAAATCGCATGAGCGAAGAGAACAGAGAAAGACAGCAGAGAACTGCCGCCATGCAGCAGAATCGCGGCCCGATGGGCGGCGGTGGGTGGGGCGCAATGGGAAGGCCGGTGGAGAAGCCCAAAAACTTTAAGGGAACAGCCCTGCGCTTGCTTGGCTACTTCCTGCCGCAGAAGTGGCTCCTGGTGATTGTGCTTGTCACGGCCATCCTGGGTACCGTGTTCAACATCGTCGGTCCGAAAATCCTGGGTTTAGCGACTACGAAGCTCTTTGAGGGCCTGTTCGCAAAAATAAGATTCATGAAGATTCCACATGCTCCGTCGGCGCAGGCGCCTGGTATTGATTTCAACTATATCGCGACGGTCTTGCTGATTTTGCTCGGCCTGTACATTATCAGTTCCATTTTTATGTACGTCCAGCAGTATGTCATGGCGGGCATAGCGCAAAGAACAATGTACCGGCTGCGCAAAGAAGTGGATGAAAAGATTTCGCGCCTGCCTCTGAAGTACTTCGACTCGCGCACGCACGGTGAAATTATGAGCCGCGCCGTCAACGATATGGATAATCTCAGCACCACGCTCCAGCAAAGCATCACGCAGTTGATCTCCTCGTTTGTGACGCTGCTGGGCGTGATTGTGTTGATGCTGACGATCAGCCCGTTCCTCAGCCTGATTGTGCTGCTGACCCTACCGCTGAGCCTGTTCGTCACGATGAGCATTGCTAAGCGCTCGCAAAACTACTTTAGACGGCAGCAGAGGGCGCTTGGAGAGCTCAACGGCCATGTCGAGGAAATGTACGTGGGTCACAAG
>DAHVFL010000473.1 GCA_027316975.1 Chloroflexota bacterium
AAGAAATGCGCTTTCCTGCTATTCTAATAACAGGGAATGGTGTAATCATTGCCCTGACAGGTTGTACGTCATTCTCGAATGAAAGCGAGAACTCATGAATACCCCTCTTCAAAGTACAAGTCTTAACGAGGACGCACTCGAACTGGCAGTGTCCGATAGCCATGATGCGGAAGAAGCGCACGCGCAAGGTGAGGCGCATATTCACCTGCCCAACCCCAGTTACTGGCCGCTTCTGGTGGGTGTAGCGATTCTGATTATTATGGTTGGTGTGCTGATCAGTAATTCTACGCCTGTGCTGATCATTATCGGCTTTCCTATTTTGCTGATTACCATGATGGGCTGGGCGCTTGAAAACCCCAATGCTGCGAAAGGTGCGGCTGTCAAGACGGGTGAATATGCCATGTCTTATGCTGAGGCTGCCACAACGGGTAAGCCTACCGTGCTCGGCCAGGTTGCCTTGCGCGAAGCCGAAGACGTGTTGGAGCAGACTGTTACCATCAGCAGCACAGCCTGGAGCGCGCATCCCGTCAAGGTATTTGTTGAGCGCGAAGGCGTTGTCCTCTCACTCTATGGCAAAGTCGAGTTGGACGCCCAGAAAGATGAAGTCGAAGCCGCGCTGCGCAAGATGCCGGGCGTGATTGACGTGATGAACTTCCTGGTTGCAGAGGATGAACTGCTGAATGCCGTCAATCGTGTCATTGATAGCCTGAAAGCCGCTGGCAAACTGGAAGGGGCGAAGGACATCTCAGTGCTGGTAGAAAACTATATCGTGAGCCTGTATGGTGAAGTTCCTACGCCAGAGATGAAATACATGCTGGAACGTGAAATCACCGGAGTGCCGGGCGCGCGTGTAGTCATTAACCACATCGGCCTGGATAAGGATATCCCTGGCAATTTGGGCAAAACCTCGAACAGGATTGCGCGTATCTAACCTGCTTATCTGGTAAACAGAAAAAAATCAGGACGACTTTTACAATCGTCCTGACTTTTTTCTGTTTATATCATTTCCATCGCCATAGCTCGTTCTGGCGTGGCGTTACGTATATAAAAGGCCCAGTAGCCCTGCATGCTCGATCATGATCGCTTTTCTCAAGGTTATCACAATGGACGGCGTTACTACTTTGAAGACCAGTCACCAGAAGAGCAACCACCACCCGTGCAAATCAGAGTTTCTAACCTGCTCCATCTGGTTGCCATTCTTGATGAACAGGGACGCTACCAATTAGAAGACGGACGAGATATTACTGCTTTCAAGGAGGGTGTCGAAGAATTAGTAGGGGTCTTGATTGGATATCTTGGCGGTCCCTTATGCCCAGAGACTCTAGAAGAGCAACAAAAGCGTCAGGCTGAGTGTATCGTCATTCATGAAGCTGTTCCTGTCCGGTGACAGAGGAGAAAGAGAAGACTATGGCAAGGTACCCATACGACCCTGAAATTTACATCAACTACGATGGAGAATGCTATTACGTCGGTCAGTCAAAGCATTCCTCTCGCGGCTCACATGGAACTGGAGACCTTATTGCCTCTTTTCCCGCGCCAGATGATCGCTTTGAGCGGCGCATAATAGAGACAGAGATGATCCAATTTTGCAAGGCAGCGGGTCTCCATTTGTCCAATATTCAGCAGTTAGAGCAACCCGTAATGGGAATTGAGTTAGACGAAGAATACCGCTAGGCTGAATTGCACCTGTCGCTCCAGGTTCGTTTTGTGCGTCTCCTCATCACCCACATAATTGTCAAATCAAAAGATCACCCACATAATTGTCAAGCCTTGACAATTATGTGGGTGATCTGGTATACTGATGGGGAAGAATTCACTATTGATTTCTCGTTCGGGGATGGCGCATTATGACAGAACCACCAGTGCCGCTTACGGATCTTTCAGAAGCCCAGAGAGCGCAAGCATATAGCCGCCTCAGAATCATTCGCCCGGCTGTGGAAAATGGTGTCTCTCAGGCCCAGGTAGCCCGTACCCACAACGTCCCTGTCAGTACCGTTCAGCGGTGGGTGAAGCGGTATCGTGAAAAGGGCATAGCTGGTTTAGCGGACGCGGGACGTTCCGACAAAGGAACCTCGCGTCGTTTGCCCCCTGATAGCATCGCACAGGTGAAAGATCTGGCTTTGCAAACCCCTCTGCGTCCTGTCGCCGAGATTCATCGTCAAGTAATAGCGATTGCGCAGGAGCAGGGATGGAATCCACCCAGTTATGCGCGTATTCGTCAGATTTTCGTTGATACTCATACCAATAATATTGCACGCCTGGCAGGAGTTTCACCGGAGACAGTCTCGCGTGTTCTGAATCAGAAGCCGGACATAGACCCTGCAACTAGCGAGCGCGTGCTGCGCATCGTGAAAGAACAAGGCTTTATGCCGAACATAGCGGCTCCCGGCCTGAGGAAGCACAGCCGCCTGATCGGTGTGCTCATCCCTGACCTGACATGGCCGCTTATCCCGGAGCTGATGCGAGGCATCGGCGAAGTCGTAGGTAGTACCTCGTATGAACTCATCCTCTATAGCATCTCAGACGCCAATCACGAGAAAGACCGCAGTGATGTCATCGACCGCATTGTTGGAACACGCCTGGCAGCCGGCCTGCTAGCTGTCTTTCCGGGCCGCTCGTCTGAACACCTGGCACAACTACACTCACGCGACTTTCCCGTTGTCTTGATCGACGACCAGGGCATACCACCTGAAGGAACGCCCTGGATCGGCGCCGATAACCGCCTGGGCGCCTATGAAGCCACTCGCCACCTGATTAGCCTGGGGCATCGCCGCATTGCTCATATTCAGGGTCCGCTCAAGTACCAGGTGTCGCACGACCGCTACCAGGGCTATTGTGATGCGCTGAACGAAGCGGCCATTTCTCTTGATCCAGAGTTGGTGCTCGAAGGCGATTTCATGCCTCCCACCGGGCGCGCCTGTACCCATGCCTTCCTTGATCGGCCCGCCTGGAAGCGTCCCACGGCCATCTTTGCGGGAAGCGACTACATGGCCTACGGGGCCATTTCGGCAGTAGAGCAGCGCGGCTTGCGCGTACCGGATGACGTGGCAGTAGTTGGCTTCGACGATAACCCATCATCGGCTCATATGGAACCGGCGCTAACCACCGTGCGGCAGCCGTCCTATGAGATGGGCCGCCGCGCCTGTGAAATTCTCCTGGCTCTCGTT
>DAHVFL010000474.1 GCA_027316975.1 Chloroflexota bacterium
AAAGGCGGCGGGTCGCAATAGCAAACCGGCCAGAATGCCCAGACCAATGGCAATTTCACCCAGGATGATGACGACGCCAAAAAAATGCGAATGCGGCACAACCATATTCATCAAGAGATTGCGGATAGGCGAGCCATGCGCGAAAGCGATGATCTGGTTGCCAATATAACCCGGCGATCTCGTGTTAAAGAACTGCGGATCGGCCACTTTCTGGATGCCCGCGTAAACGAAAGTGATGCCGAGAAAGAGACGCAGCGGCAAGAGCGCCCATTCCAATGGATTAGCTCTCGTCCACCAATGAGATGCCGCCATAGGAGGGACCGCGCCGGGGTCCGGCATGGCCGGATGTGTTTGAGACAGTTGAACGGGCGGTGTAGTAAATTTACCCTTCGTATTTCCGGTTTGTTTCATACATGTCTATCCCTGGTGTTTGATTATACAGTGTTCTTGATTGTTTATAGCCCACACAACCGCCAGGTACACCGGCGCCGCTTGCATAGACCAACATATTGCCCTGAGTATATCAGAATTTCATCAGGAAACGATAAAGAACACCTTCCAATTGTAAGAAATTTGTAAAATCTGCCACGAAAAACACTTGACTTTTCTAAGCTCTGCCTGTACACTTCTATCCAGATTGAACGTCGTTTAGCGTGCGAATACAAGATACACAAAATTGAACCTCATGCTATCCTCAATGTACGACGAGTGCCTCATTGTGACATTCACCACCCTTCCTTGTCTTGCCGCCCGCCATCAGACCAACACGGCTTTTTGCAGAGAGGAGGTGAATGTGTGAGAGGAAAGCTCCGTGATAAACGCGCTGATGCCAGGCAAGGCAGTTTCAAGCGCGACGTGAATGAACGCCGCCGCCCTGCTCGACGCGATAACCGCGCGCTTGCGCTCCTGAATCGCCAGTTGGCAGACGAGTACCTGCCGATTGATGAAGATGAACTGGACGACGCTGTAGCCAGCAAGAAAAATTAAGAGATGGCCTGTGTCCAGGGTGGAGCAAGCTCTGCCTTTCGCCGATAGGTTTTTTGAAACGTGCCAGTCTCACCTGTCATTCTGAGCGCAGCGAAGAATCCCCCCCCCGCTGTCATTCTGAGCGCAGCAAAGAATCTCCTCGCCGCTCACAAGATTCTTCGCTGCGCTCAGAATGACAGGTGAGCAGGTAACTCGAAGCAGGAAATGAACGACTATTGGGACAACAACCCCCCTCGTGATTTCCGCTTGCTACATTTTTATGGAATATCAACCTCCGGGAACAGCCTCCTCGCAATCACCAGGCGTTGTATTTGCGCGGTTCCCTCGAAGATGTCGAAGACCTTCGCGTCGCGGAACCACTTGCCCAGGAACTGCTTGCGTTCGCCATTTTCGCCCGGCGCGGTAATGCGCACACCGGCGGCGGTGACTTTCATCACCAGCCCGCCCGCGTAAGCCTTGCTCATCGAGGCTTCCTTCGAGTTGGGGATGCGGCGATCCGCCATCCACGCCGCGCGCCAGACCAGGAAACGCGCCATCTCGATTTCCTGGCGCAGCTCCTCCAGTTCATCCTCGATGACATGCCGCTTATACGCGGCAAAACCCTCTGGCAGCTCTTCACAGACCCATTCCCTCGTAGTCTCGTAGGCTGCCCGAGCGATGCCTACCGCCAGCGAACCCACCATCGGGCGAGTCGCGTCGAGCGTCCCCATCGCGGCCTTGAAACCGGCCTTCTTGCTGCTTTCGCGGCCAGAGAGCAGGTTTTCCTTCGGGATGCGGCAATTCTCGAAGATCAGCTCGGCAGTCTGCGAGGCGCGCAGGCCCATCTTCTCCTCAATGCGCCCCACAATAAAGCCGGGAGTGCCTTTGGGAACCACAAACGGTCGAATACCCTCGCGGCCCAGGCTTGTATCGATGGTGGCAAAGGTGACGACAATATCCGAACGCGCCCCGTTAGTAATGTAGTGCTTGTGCCCGTTAAGCACCCACTCGTCGCCATCCAGTACCGCCGTGGTAGACATACCCGCTACATCAGAACCGGTGCCCGGCTCCGTCAGAGCCAGCGCGCCCCAGTGCAGTTGACCATCCATGTAGGGGCCGAGGAAGCGCATCTGCTGTTCGGGCGTTCCCTGTGAGAGAATCGGTGGTGCGGCCAGCCCCGGCCCCGGAATGGCCGTCGAGAGGGCGGCATCACCCCAGGCCATCTCTTCCTGCGAAAGTAAGGAGAATATGTTGCTCTGCTTCTCTTCCTCTTCCTGGGCCTGGGTACGCGCCTGGGCCGCGGCACCGCCCCAGAAGCGACGCTGCATATTCCAGAAAAACGATGCGGGAATCTTCTCCGTGCGGTCGCATTCCAGCGAAATTGGGCGCATCTCCTCTACAGCCACCGAGTGGGCATACTCGCGCGCCGCCTGCTGCGCTTTGCCGAGGGTAAAGCTGATCATGCTTGCTTACTCCATTGCTGCCGCGTTGCGCGCCCACATCTCGACGGGATGATCCTGGATGAAGCCCGCGCCGCCCAGGACTTGAATCGCGTCGAGGGTGGCCGACTTCGCAATCTTGAGCGCCTGGCGCTGCGCCGCCTCCGCGTCCCTCACCAGCGTCTCACGTTCGCCATCGCCGTCCCATTCTGTCGCCGCGCGCCACACATACAGGCGCGCCGCGTCCAGCTTCATCGCCATCTCCGCTATGATAAAGGCGATGCCCTGGTAGGAGGCGATGGGCCGTCCAAAGGCGATGCGCTCCCTGGCATAGTTCATGGCATACTCGAAGGACGCGCGCGCCATACCACAGGCCACACTTGCGCGCAGAATGTTATAGAGCGCAGCCGTCCGCATCACGCCGCTATTGCCCGGCTCGCCCAGCATAGAACTGGCGGGAATGGCCGCGTTGTCGAAGTCAAACGACGCGCCCGGCACGGCGATCAGCCCCAGTTTGTGCGCATCGTTCTGGATACGCAGACCCTCGGCCTGAGCCGGAATCATCAAGGCGCACAGGCCATCAAGGCCGCTCGAACCTTCCACGCGCAAGAGCGCGACGCGCGGGCTGGACACCGCGCCATGCAGAACATCGCGCTTGGTGCCATTCACGATATACGAATCGCCATCTTTGCGGGCTGTGGTGGAAATATCGGCCAGTTCATAGC
>DAHVFL010000475.1 GCA_027316975.1 Chloroflexota bacterium
GGTTTAACCAAAATAAAATCTCCTTGTTCCATTCTTTTTGCCAGTAGGTACTTTGAATAATATGATGGTCTGGAATAATTTTATCTAGATAACTTTTTAATAATGTATCTTGTCCAATTACAGGAAATTTTGAAAAGTTTATATTCTGATGTTCAAATAAATTTTGTGCTTGTTGTGTCAATGAACAATGAAAATACAAAGCTGTTTTAATTAGACCATAATTTTTTTCATTTCTATCAATGCTTTCTCCAATTTGAGGAATCAATTGACTCAAGATTTTTTCTTTATAATATTCTACTTGCTTGATTGGTGATTTTATTGGATACCTTCCTCTACCATCTGAGACAAATAATTTTTTATAGCTCTTATCACTCTCTCTTCCAAAGGAATAATTGTCTAGATTCCAGTCTTTTACTTCGAAAATTTGTACACCGACATAAGGATTGAAAATAATAATATCTGGTCGGCTGCCATTTAAAAATGGCTGAACAAAGATTAGCCATCCATTATATTTTGTGAGATCATTGCTTTGAAACAAATCGTCTTTCTTTAAATTAGCGTTAAGAAATTGAAGTAGACACCGCTCACCATCAGTCAATGGTTGCTTAAATTGCCCGACTTGTTCCCACGATGGTATAACTCTACTAAACATAAATCGCTCCAAATACGCATCTGTCTCATAAACCTATTTTTTGTAGATATGGAGATTCCAATGCGAAGTGCCAATCATGAGTTTCATTCAATTTTAAGTAAAATTAAATTTGATGAGATTATACACAATTATTCAACATTTTTCGCTCTTTTAGCCATATGAGGCTATGCTGCTAACCCGTACGTATCTTAGCTTCAACCGCATCGAGGATATTGTCTTGCTCAATAAGAAGTTAGGTCACGAAGAAAAGAAAGATCAATGAGTATTAGGCTGATTTTGGCAAGCCAGCAATGCCATTGTCACTAACCAACACATTTAAGCATTGTCTAGTGTGGGATATAGTGCTTCGAGTCTGATTGAAGTGAATGCAGTTTCAATTGCTCACGCCATTATCTCACCCAAAATCCCCCGCGGGTCCCACCGCCCCTTCAACGCCCCCATCAACTCCTGCGTCTCAGGCACATATCCCCGCCTATCTACCGTACTCTGCCAGCCTTCGGGCATATGCGTCACTACAGCGTACCCGCCAACCTGTAACGCAGGTATACGCAGCATCTCTATAGTCACGCTATCTTGCGCGGGCACCGAAGCATAGACAAAACCATTGGCGAAATCCACAAAGAACGCGCCGGTGTTCAAGATGGATGATTGATCGTTGGTGTACACGGGTACGTCGCGTACAGGCAGGCCTACGCGCACCTGGGCGGCATTGTTGTTTTGCCTGAGTAGATTGCACCATACATCAGTGCCTGATACATCAGCGAGTTCGAGGGGGGCCGGGCCGCCCGCCTGTTTGATGATGGCGCGTGCCTGGGCCAGTTCTACCTGGATGTCTTCTTCCATGCCCTCGGCGGTGTAGATGAGCGTGTAGGGACTGGTTGGAACGCCGGGTATGTCACAGCGATTGCAGAGCGCGATAGTCGAGGCTACCAGCGACGAGGGGAGCAGTTGCCTTGCTTGCAGAAGCCCATACCGCAGATCATCGACAGGGAGAAATAGCGTGCGCCGCGCTCGTGGCTGCGCCGCGTATTTGAGCGTTGCTTCAGTAATTAATCCCAGTGTGCCGTGAGAGCCGGTGAACAGTTTGACGAGATCGAAGCCTGCCACGTTTTTCATGACTGGTCGCCCGGCGCGTATTACGCGACCATCGGCCAGCGCGACTGTTACGCTCAACACGAGATCGCGAATGGCACCGTAGCGCATTCGCAGAGGCGCGTTCATGTTGGTGGCAATCAAGCCACCAATAGTAGTATCTTGCCAGGGACTGGCGAGCGGCACAAACCGGTTATGCTGCGCCAGGAATGATTGCACCTCCGCAAGCGGCGTTCCCGCGCCGACCGTAATATACAAATCGTCCGGCGCATACGTTTTAATGCCACGCAACCCACTCGTTGATAATATCTTCGCTGTAGGGACGCGATTCATCGCGTCCTCCTCCGCGTCCTCCCCCGCGTCCACTATTCTGCCCTCTACCTTGCTTACATCCTCAACGACCCTCCCCGTAAACCGCACCTTTTGCCCAACATTCGCACAAGCAGCCAGCGTTTGCGCCGCCTCTTCCGTTGTAGTAGGAAGCGGATTTATTGTAACCCCATTCAGTAGCGACACCCCTTGTGGGTGTCCTGTCATCATCGATGCCACCGGAAATACTTTGCCAGGGTTAAACAGGTTGTGGGGATCGAAAATATGCTTAATATCCAGCATGGCGGAGAGTTCGGTTTCGTTGAACATGAGGGACATGAAGGCGCGTTTCTCGATGCCGACGCCGTGTTCGCCGCTCAAACTGCCGTCTTTGCGGATGGCTACTTCGACGGTTTCGCGCCCGGCGTCGCGCACGCGCTGCATGTATGCTTCGTCTTGCGCGTCGGGAATGAGAATGAGGGGGTGCAGGTTGCCGTCTCCGGCGTGGAAGACATGACCGACGGGTAAATTGTAGCGCTCGCAGATTTCGTTGACTTCGATGAGTGTTTCGGTCAGGCGGCTGCGCGGCACGGTGATATCTACGGTATAGTGGGCGGGCGCGAGACGGGCGATGGCTCCCGCCGCGCTCTTACGGGCTAACCATATCTGGTTGCGTTCTTCCTCGCTGGCAGCTACGCGCAGGTCATGGCCGCCGTTGGAGCGCAGGATACTGGTGATCTCTTCGATCTGCGTATTCAGGCTTTCGGGATACCCGTCAACCTCGATAATCAACATGGCGGCGGCTTCGGTTGGAAGCCCAATATGAAGCCATGCTTCAACGATGGCGATGATTTTCTGATCCATCATCTCCATGGTGGCAGGAATCAGCCCTGCCGCGATGACTGCCGAGGTGGCGCTACCTGCCTGTTCGACCGAATCGAAGACTGCCAGCATGGTTTTGATGCCTGGCGGATTGCGTACTAAACGCGCATTGATAGCGGTCATTAAGACGAGCATACCCTCGCTGCCGGTCAGCACGCCGCAGAAATCGTATTCGGGGTAATCG
>DAHVFL010000476.1 GCA_027316975.1 Chloroflexota bacterium
GTAATCGTTCATACAACCCTCCACGTGTTTAAGCGTATATGATGGTGAGAACATATTGTTGAACAGGCGTGGCGCATCGCATACACGAACACGCACTATGGGAGGCATTATCAATGGCTGATGAATGGCAAGAGGGTCCCAGCCCCGATACTCAACCTGGCAGACCGTCCCAGGACGATTTAGATAAACGCATCGAAGAAATTCGGCGAAAAGTTATCGAAACCACGACCGAAGCACAACAGCGCATCAAGCGCGTGGTTGATAAGGCTGGCACATACTGGCAGCAGAGCAATACACCACTGCAACCGCGTCAGCCTTCCAATGTCGAGGAGGAACGTATTCGCCGCCTGGCGAATAACTGGAGCATGGGCAACTGGCAGCTCGCGAAGGAGCTTGGCACCTACATGGACCTGGTTTCCTGGGGCGAGGACGAAGTGTGGGAAATCAATTTGCAGACACGCTGGGAGACGCGCTCGATGGAGACGGTCTCCGAGCCATACACCGGGCGTCCCGTCGGGCAAACCAAACCTCTGCTGCCTGTGTGGGATTACGAATTGTCTGCCGTAACTGGCCTGAAGGCTCCTGAAAGTCGTGTCCGGCTGGCCGGGCAGGACGAGGTCTTCGCCTGTAGCGCCTGTAATAGCACCGGGCGTTTGCTCTGCGCCACATGCACCGGACGCGGCTGGGTGATCTGCCCTGACTGCAAGGGCCGCACGCGCCTGCGCTGCTCCACCTGTAAAGGTCGTGGCTACATTGCCGACTGGCAGGACACCAAAAAGAAAACGTTTTTCCAGAAACGTGCCGATACTCTGACCAGTAGCGTCGGCGAGAAGGTGTCGGACATCTTCGAGGGTATTCGCCAGCAGGGCGTGCCGATTGGCAACCCGGTTGACACCGACCCCGCAAATAAGGGGCGCACGATACCCTGCCCGGATTGTGTCAATGGCGAGGTGGAGTGTACCTGCGGCACAGGCAAGCGCGTGTGCGATACATGCCAGGGAGCTAAAACGGAGCTTTGCCCCCATTGTGGCGGCACCGGCAAAACCGTGCGCTCTCGCGAGATCGCGCGGCGTTTCGATCTCACATTGCAGACGCTCATTTTCGGGTCGGGCGCGATTCCAGAGCAACGCCTGGCAAACGCCACTGGCGACCTGGTCTACAGCGCGGAAATGAACGAAACCTTCCATCCCGATGCCGCGCCCGAAGGCGTTCCCATGGATGTCTGGCGCGCTGCCGTGCAACTGGCGCAAACGTCCAGCCAGGCCGACCGCTCCAATGATCCACGCGAGCAGACACGCGCCAGTTTGCAGGTGCTGGAGCTGACCCGCGTCCCCTATACCAAAGTGGACTACCGTTATAGTGACAAGGATTACGTCTTTTACATCTACGATGTCGAGGGCAAAGAGAAGTTCTACGCCGACCGCTATCCCGCTCGCTGGGACCGCGTTGAAAAGCTGTTTCGTTCCATCACGAACGATTTGATGGCGCCAGCGCCGGACAATGCGCAACCCGCCGCATCCGGCGACCAGATGCGCGGCTATCGCGTCCCTGTAGAAAAGCCCCCCTATTCGATTACCGAAGAAGAGGTGTGAATAAACACCAGCGAATGAGGGGCGTTCCCGCCGGGAACGCCCCTCATTCGCTGGTGTTTATTCACATATACGATGCTACCAACAGGTCTATATCCCGGCGCACAATCCTGGGATCAACCGGGTCGTAATGCTCGTCCAGAGCGGTGCTCGCGTGATCGAACAGGTAGCGCAGCACCATTTCGCGCTTGCCCGACAAGCCAGTGACCAGCCCGATGTAGGAGTGCGTCATCTGCATCTGGGTGCGGTAGCCAAGCAGCGCGGTGTCCCCAACCGTGCACTTGCTGCCCGGCTTCAGCACAACGTGATAATCAATGATCTGCTTGATGTCTTGCAGGTACTCTACCCCGTTATCCGCCGCTTCGTTCCACGAGGAACCGACCAGCGCGCCCACTTTGGAACCAGGAATGTAGCCATCGTGGAACAGGCCGCCGCCATATGCATACGCGCGCCCTCCTACATGATGCGAAATTTCGCTGACATAGACATAGGCGGGCCGTTCCGGCAGCGTGCCGTTGAAGGCGTGGTTGGGCGTTGTTCCCAGCAGCCCATGACCAGGTTCGACATGCGTTGCTCCAAACTGTGCCAGCACCGGCATGTTAAAGGACGAGGTGTTGCCGGGCGCGTTGATCTGTTTGACTTCAACGCCCAACGAGCGCAGAGTAGCGGCTGCCCTTAGAATAGTATGCAGGTTGGGTGTCACCTCCGGCTTTTCGTCGGGCCGGTGGTTGTAGCTCACGCAGGGGAAGGCAGTCACGCCCACCAGGCGCACATGACGCAGGCGAGCGATCTCGTTGGCAATGGTTGGCACTTCACTTTCATCGAAGCCGCCTTCCTGCCCATCAAAGAAGATGTCGCCCGCAGCAGAAACCCGTATCAGTACATCTTGTGTCAGCCCCTGGTCGGCGGCGGCGCTGTCGACCCAGCGCGCATGTTCAACATTGTAAATCGTGATGACATCGGGGCGCATCGCCACCATCGCAGGTACCAGTTGGCGCGGAATCTGGTTGAGATGCCCTATGTGTCCGACTGGCAAGCCGTAGCGCCGGGCCATCAACGAACATGCCGCGTCGACGGCTACGATTTTATTCAGCCCGTTGGCGAGGGCAAGCGCGCTGACGTAGGGGTTACGAGCATACTGCTTGCTCATCAGGTAGGTGGTCAGTCCAAGTCTCCGGGCTTCGGTAGCCAGCACGCGCGCATTCTCGACAATGGTGTCAAGATCAATCAGCCAGGTATTGGGCGGTATGCGACCGCCCTGGTGGAGGGTGACGGCTGCTTCGAGCAGTTGCGGATTGCGCTCTCTCAGGCGTTGCAGGTACATTCGCTACCTCCTGTGTTGTCTGCTGCGTGAACTTAATCAGCTAAAGCCGTTCCTGGCGACGCTTCATCTGTGGCGGGTTTTTCATCGACCATGACGCGCCCCATCGCATCGAGCAACTGGGGTCGCCGGCTGGCAATCAGGAAAAGATAGATGCCTCCAAGCGCGATCCATAGGAGCATGATGTATGGCACCAGGTTGTTG
>DAHVFL010000477.1 GCA_027316975.1 Chloroflexota bacterium
GTATAACCCCAGTCCTAATCCGCCCACTGCTCATGTTGACGGTTTCTGGCGTTGCTGGATACGCTCCCATATCCTGCTTTGTTCGGCAGCTGGAATGCCTGGCCCCTGGTCTTTCACGGCTACACGCGCTAACGCATCGCGGACTTCCAGAAATATCTTGATCGGCTGATCGGGAGGCGAATACTTGTGCGCGTTGATAAGGTAATGTGTGAGCGCCTGCCTGATACGCTTCTCATCGGCCATGACTGCCACCAGGTCATCGGATGGCAGTTCTAGCTCAAAAGCTCTTTGAGCAATGGAAGCTTGCTGCCGGGTAACGGTTTCTCGCACAATTTCAACCAGGTTACTCCATTCCAGCGCAAGTTCAAACGCCCTGGCTTCGATCAAAGAGGCATCCAGGAGATTACTTACCAGCTGCATTTCCGCGCTCACCTGTAGCTCAATCCTGAGCAGCACTTCCTGCAGTTTTGTGAGCAGTTCTCCTGTCTGAGCGGGCAAAGGCGATGCAAGCGCGCGCTGGAGGAGATAGCGAGCCTGCTGCAACGCGCCCTGCGTTGTTGTAAGCGGGACGCGTAATTCCTGGCCCATCGCGTTCATTACTTCCTCTACGGTCGCCTCCAGCAGCCCATCAGATGCTTGAGAGGTGGCCACGGGTAGGGCGTGCTCCGAATCCTGCGGTTGCCGCCGCCTCCGGTTAAAAAATGCCTGGAAATCCGCGTCCTCAATGCGATAGCCTGCCCGCCCAAAGGGAGAACCCTTTAGCTCACCGCTGCGCAACCAGCGACGTACAGTATCAAGACTGACATCAAGGCGTTTAGCCACATCCAATGTCGTAAGATAGGATGGCATTCGGGCCTCACCCTTTCATCGTGATATGTTATCATAAGACATGACAAGCGGTTGTAAGATATAAGACAGGGAAAACATCTGCACTCTCTGTCGAAAAATCCCCACTGCACAAAGAAGGGAGTATAATGAACGATGCCCCGGAAAAAAACGGCAGCCGCGCGATTGAACCAATCTCATTCACGCTTCCCCCGGCGACCGCCTGAAATTGATGCCTTTGTCGATCGCTTCCTTTTCACCGCCTGCGATACCAGTCGCCGCTATATCCTGGAACTACTGGCGGAGCCGAACGAAAAAGACGCATCTATTCCCTACGAGCGACGTTCAGGAGACATCGCCGAAGAACTCGGCTTGAGCAACGCTACCACCTCGGAGCATTTGCGCCATCTGGCAGCCCTCCACCTCGTTTCAACTCGTAAAGAGGGAACCGCAGTCTACTATCGATTGTCGAATCATACGCTCGTCCAGGCATTTCAAGACTTGCTGCGCGCACTGGATCATCATTACCTGGAACAGTCATCCTGAACGCATCGCGCACGCTTTGAGATTGCGCTGTTCTCGTCTCCTCTCCTTACTTCCACTTTTACCTTTTCAACTTCGGTACACAGCGAAATACATCTCTCTACAATGACACGAATAACATACCAATGCTGTTTCTAATCCCCGCTACTCACAGTTCATACGTTGATTCGGCGAATACCGAAACATCATACTACAGAGTGCAACGTATGGCACAGGAGCAATGGTTCAAGAAGAGAGAAAAAAGGACTAGTCCCGGCCTTCACCTGGATGTATGAAACGAATATAGCTTGCTATACGTACACCTTAATTAGAGCAATGATTCGTCGAATACCGAAATATTGGAGATCATACATGACGAGTAATACACAGGAAACTGTGAACAGTAAGGCGATCGGTACGCGCGTCATCCTTATCGTTGAGGATGAAGAAACCATCTGCGACTTCATTGTCCGGCTTCTGGAAGATGAAACGCCGTATAAAGCGCTTTCCGTGCCGAATGCAATACAGGCGCTAGAGTTAATCGATGTCATTAAACCGGACTTATTCTTGCTTGATTATCAACTTCCCGGCATCAACGGCATTGAACTCTTCGACCGGCTGCACGTCATGAAAGGGTTAGAAGCGGTTCCCGCGCTCATATTTAGCGCGAATGCGCTCCCTCAAAAGGCATTAGACGAACGCCACATCCCGTTTCTCCTGAAGCCCTTTGACCTGGACGACCTCTTACAGGTCGTAGAGAATCTGCTGGCGCAGTCGAATCGGTGATCTTACCATTCGCCGTACTGGTACTTTGTTTCGCGTTCGATGATAGCGCGCTCAGCTTCGTTCAGCCCAAAAACATCGTAGACCGCCGCGTTCAGCTCCGTTTCTAACCGCACAATCTCAGACGTAAGCCTTGCAATCTCGGAAGTCCGTTCCCTCAGCAACGCTTCCCAGTCGTCGCGCTCGCGCAGTGGAATATCGCGTTTGAAGACCTTGACTAACTCTTCGCGAAATTCTTTGAATGAGAGTTCCCACCATGCCGTCAATTTCTGATTGAGCTTTGCCTGTGGCGTTCCGAGATCACGCGCAATGCGGTAGGTTGTTTTGCGCCTGACCTCGTAACGCTGTTGCGCCGTTCCGGTAAGCTGCCGCGCTAACGTGCCGATGTGAGCGCGTTGAGGGTCGGTGAGAGGTGGAATGGGAAGACGGACCATAAACTGAGTAAAATGTTGGTAAATCAATAAACCTTGACGTTCACCCAGTGGCAAACAAAGGCGAGCAATGCAAAACCAACTGACTCGTGCTTGTAAGATGCCCAGCAGTGATTCATCTGGCGGTAATAATATATACCCTTTATTATTTATGAATTGCCCATGCTCATCCCATGAAAAGCGTGGGAATCGTGCAAGGTCGGGCCAGAAAATTTTAGGTTTCTCAAAAGCATCGTAGTAATCACATGCGCGTAATTCCCACCAGAATTGTCCTTTATCGAGCCGTTTACGCGCTGCTCCCGCAAATGGTGTTAGATATGTGGCTAATTCTGGGTGATGTGCAGCAAATCTTTCCCACATTAGCGATTCAGTAGGCTCAATACCAGGGTACGTTTCTTTTGTCCATCCATTAGGCAGGCAAATCAACCAGCGTCCTTCATTCTCTTGATACCAGGGTCGCAAGTCCTCGCCTCGTAGCATCGGTTTAAGAATTGCGGCACAAGATGGATCGTTTTTTACCAGCTGGTCTCTAGTAGCCTGATCTATGATAAAC
>DAHVFL010000478.1 GCA_027316975.1 Chloroflexota bacterium
ATGCTTAAGCCTCCTGAAAGGTGATCTTTGTAGTGTCTCTTTATTCATTATACGCCGTTTAGCAGGCTCTGACAACAGCCGTAACAACCAGGGCGAGGAAGCATGTCATCCTTCGCTCCCCCCTGTCATCCTGTCATCCTGAGCGCAGCGAAGGATCTGCGCACTGCCCGGCTGGGATACGCGCGCTTTGCGTTTCGCTCCCCCCTGTCATCCTGAGCGCAGCGAAGGATCTGCGCACTGCCCCGCGAGAGATCCTTCGCTGCGCTCAGGATGACAGCAGTCCTTGCGTTCCAGGTGAGGAACATACAAAACTGCAACCTGATAATAGCAGATTCGTATACACGTTTAGAGAAGCAAATATCTGGTATATGGCGCGCACGCCTGTCACACCAGCGCAGAAAGAGTGAGGAATATCATGATGAATAGAGATAGAGTCAACAGAAGCAGGTCATCGATGCACAGTAGCGCAACCACATTTGGTTTAGATGAGCGCGTTGAGCGCACCCTGCTTTACCCAATTAGCGCAGTCGCAGCCCTGTTCTGGCCGCTTGGTTGGGTAGTGGGCCTGGTTGTCGCCCTGTTTGAGAAAAACCACAACGTGCGCTTGCACGCTATGCAATCGAGTGTAATCTTCGGTGTGCTCTCCATTGTGCTTGTCATAGTCAAAGTGCTGGCATTTTTGCTGGGTAACCTGTTTCTCATCGGGCCATTTTTTGGCCTGGCTCTGGGCCTGGTCGCTTCGATACTCTTCTGGATCATTATTGTGCTGGCGATATGGATGACTGTGATGGTATGGTTCCGCCCCAATTACCGGCTGCCTGTTATTGGCAGATGGATTGATAACAGGTTCGCGCGCTGGCAATAAGCCATAGCTACCACGCTGCCACAGGCGGTAGCCAGGAAATTTACCGCGTCGTTATTCATCCAGGCAATGCCGCGCAGTGGTTGCGTGGGTGTGCCGCAGCGGTGAATGCGCCGCTCTGTCTCCGTCTCGCAGAGCGGGCAATAATACATGGCCTGCACTGTGGCTCCCAGCACGCTATCGAAGAAACTGCCCGCCATACCACTGATGAGCGCAACCAGTGGCGCGGGCGCGAGCGACGTGCGAAACCCCTGCCATGCCCGGAAGAAAAACCCCAGTGAGTACGCTCCCAGGCTTGATGCGGCTGTCCCCAGCAGGGTGATTCCGCCCGATGTGCCGGGCGCAACTGGCCGACCCGTAGTAATCAGGCGCGGTTGTGACGCGCTCAACACGCCCAGTTCTGTTGCCCAGGTGTCGGCGTTAGCCGTCGCCAGTGCGCCCATGAAGCCTGCCTGCGCCAGTCGGCGCGTTCGAGGTGATCGCGTCAGGCCATAGATGATAGCGAAAAACGTTGCCAGTCCTCCATTAGCCGCCGCCTGCGCCAGGTCGCGCCTCGCGCCTTTGCTGAACTTGTCGGCGGCTGCGCTGGCTTTGTCGCCTTGCCGGAAGTGGGAAAGCAGGCTGGACGAGACAAAAAAATAGATCAATGACAGCCCCCATGACCAGCCGCCCATGCCAAATATGCTCGTTCCACTGGCGATCGCCCCCACCACGCCACTTTTGTCGAGCGAGCGCCGCCGGTAAGCGATCACCGCTATACCGCTGCTGAAGAACAGCCCCCAGAGCAGGCGCATACCACGCGAGCGAGAGTTAAGGGACCCGTAGAGTCTTTGTGACATAAAATATAACCTCTGACATGGGAAATAAGCCTGGAAAGTGTTACAGATTGCAGACAATACCAGTTCTATTGTAGTAGAAGACTTGCTTCATGGCAAGCCAATTCGCAGGTGAGGGTGAGCGTCACGTTTTGGTGTCACCAGTGACACCAGGGTGACACCAGGGCGGGGGCAAGTGGATGGCTTGTTTCGTCCAGGGTACGGGCGGCGGCTCTGCCCCCGCCCTGGTTATGCGCGCAAAATAATGACGCTCACCCCGTAGGTTAGGCACCACTAACTACCGGGGTTGGAGTGTCAATACGTGTAGGGTACGGGCGACCCTTGCGGTCGCCCTGGTCCCCGTTACGCGGTTAGGGAATCACTTGCGGTCGCCCTGGCAGCCGGTAGTCGCCCTGGCCCCCGAAATGTGATGGAACCGGTGGAGTTATGTAGAGGAAGTGAGCCGGGCTGGAATCTTAGTACTTTTGGCAGATACAGTAAAGTCCCTGGAATGTGGCGTTGTCTGTATTGTATCATACCAATATGTCTTATTGTGTTGGTCTATGCATTGTAAAGTAATACAAAGGCATGGTACACTGCCATCGTCTCATATAACTGTGTGTGGAGATACACATGTCAGGGCCTGGCGAAAGTGAGGAGCAATCGTGATCATTTGTAATCGGTGTGGCAAGCAGGTCGCCGCTGGTCTGGCGAGGTGTCAGAATTGTGGCATTCCTCTATCCTCCGCGGCAAACATTAGCATGAATGCGCAGGAACAGGGCGATTTACCGGCCTGGCTGGAGTCGCTGCGTGCTAATGAACGCCCTGGCGTTCCTCCTGGCGGACAGCCGGGTTTCTCAACTGCCGACCTGATAGATGATGACGACTTACCCGGTTGGATGCGAGCCGACCAGGCCCAGGACAGGGGAGAGAGCGATTCCAACAAGCACCCCGCTATTCGACCGGCTTCAATGTCTGCCCCTAATACCGATGCGGGTATGATGCGAGCTGAAAGTTTTTCTGCAAGTGATTTGATCGATCCAGTATCACTGCCTTCATGGATGAATCCGAGCCAGCAGTCTGCTAACCCGGCGACCCCCGCTATTTCCAGTGGAGCGAACGAGCTAAAGGTGTACCCGCAGGGTGTCCCGCCACAACAAACATCCGGCGCGTATCCCTACCAGACATCCGCCGCGCCGCCGTTGGCGACCAGTGACTTAATTGATCGTCAATCCTTGCCGCCCTGGATGTCTTCCGGGCAGCCAGGCCATCCAGTAAATCAGGCTACATGGCAGGGGAATCCGGCTCCCGCCGCTCCGCCTCCTGTAAATCAGGCCACATGGCAGGGGAATCCGGCTCCCGCCGCCCCGTTTCCTACGTGGAACGTAGAAAGTGGGCCGCAATCGGGTCTATCCGCCTCTTCGTTG
>DAHVFL010000479.1 GCA_027316975.1 Chloroflexota bacterium
CACATAAACATCATGTAGGGGAGTTCCACGAATGAACTCAGGGGTGAGGGATGCCATGCCTGCCTGCATTTCGGGATGCCAGCCAGTCCGTTTGAAGGGAGTGGAGATCAACACGAGTTTGTTGACACGTTCTGGATGGCGAATGGCGGTCTGCAGGGCCACAGCGCCGCCAAGAGAGTAACCAAGCACATCAGCCTTTTCAAGTCCGAGATGCTGGATGAGACCAGCGACATCGTCAGCCATATGCTCAAAACTGAAGGGGCGATCCGTGAGGGCTGTGCGCCCATGTCCATACAGATCGACGCCAATCACCTGGTGTTCCCGCGCGAGCGCGGGCGAAACAGCCGCGAACACCTCAAAGGTTCCAAAGCCACCGTGAAGCATAATCAAAGGCTTGCCAGCCCCATGAATCTCGTAGTACAGGTTGATCCCGTTGACAGAAGCGTATTTACCCTCTGGATTACTCGTATCGGTTGTCATGAACACCTCCTCCTTTGGTTTCCGTTGTGAGAAAAGTTTACCTATTTCCTGAAGTTTCGGGGTTGCGTAATGTGTACTCTCCTATATCATTCTATTTTAACAGAGAAAAATCGGAATGAATATGCGGGACCAAGGCAGGGGCAAGCGCGGCGGAGGACCAAGGGCGGGGGCAAGCCCCGCCCTGTGGGTTTCTTCGACCGTATAGGGTACGGGCTGGGCTTGCCCCTGCCCTGGGAGTGTAGCTCTGCCCCTGCCCTGGGAGGTGGGCGGCCATCCCAGCCTCGTTTGTGATACTATATATAATGTTTGGCTTATAATTCGCCGGAGAATTTGTATGCTCGCACACACCTTGAATCTGCACCAGCTGTACACCTTTCAAATCGTCGCCAGGCATTGTAGCTATGTGCGCGCGGCGGAGGAGCTGCACTTTAGCCAGCCGGCGGTGTCGGCGCAGATTCGCCATCTCGAAAATTCGCTGGGCGTCAAATTGTTCGAGCAGATTGGCCGCCAGACACATCTCACGCAGGCGGGCAGAGAACTCTATATTTATAGCCAGAAAATATTCTCCATCATCGATGAGACGGTGGACATCATGGACGCCCTGCGCAGCCCGCACTATGGACGCCTGAGTTTCGGCGCCGATACCACGGTTGGCTCGTATGTGATCCCCGGCTTGCTGGGCAAGTTCCGCCAGAGCTTTCCCGCCGTTGAGATTTCTTTAGAAGTCCTCAACCGCGTCTCGCTGATCGACGCGCTGCTGAGCAATCGCGTCGATATGGTAGTGATGGGCGCGGTTCCCGATGACGCGCCGGTTGAAATCGAACCATTCGCGTATAACCCGCTGGTGTTGATTGCCGCGCCCAACCATCGCCTCGCCGGTCGCGCGGATATATCGATCAAGGAACTGGGACGCGAACATTTCCTTTTGCGCGAACCCGGTTCCGGCACGCGCGCCGCCCTGGAAACCACCCTCAAAGAGGCCGGCGTGGATCTGCATATCAGTATGCAGGTGGGCAATAACAGCGCCATCAAGCAGGGTGTCGCGGCTGGTCTGGGCATCGCGCTCATCTCGCGGGTCGCGCTCGACATGGAGTTGGAGACCAACCGCCTGACCATCCTGGATGTCGAAAGCTTCCCCATCATGCGCCAGTGGCGGCTCATCCACTTGAAAGATAAGTACCTCTCGCCCACCGCGCACGCCTTCAAAGCATTTGTGCTGGAAAACGCCGATCGACGATTGCGTAGAAAACAGCCAGACCCGGCCGGGATATAAGGAGCAACAGATAGCTATGGAATCGCGATTAGACACTGATAAGCAGGCCGTTATCGATGAAGTGCAGCGTTTTGTAGAGCGAGAAGTTATCCCGGTGGCGCATGACCTGGAACACGACGATATCTACCCCGTCGAATTGATCGAAAAAATGAAAACGCTGGGCATCTTCAGCGCCACTATTCCAGAAGTCTATGGTGGCCTCGGTTTTGACTTCTACACCTACTCGCAGATCATCGAGCAGCTTTCGCGTGGCTGGATGAGCCTGGCCGGCATCGTCAATACGCACGTGCTGGTGGCCTACATGATCGCCACCTACGGCACGGAGGAGCAGCGCCGCGCCTTCCTTCCCGTCATGGCGCAGGGCGAGAAACGCGGGGGCATCTGCCTCTCGGAGGCCAACGCCGGCAGCGATGTGCAGGCCATCACCATGACCGCGACCCGCGACGGCAGCGACTACCTGCTCAACGGCTCCAAGCTGTGGGTCACGAACGGCCAGCGCGGGGGCATCTTCGCGGTGCTGGCACGCACCGATACCGCCGCTCGCCCGCCCTTTCGCGGCATGAGCATCTTTCTGGTAGAGAAAGGCACGCCGGGTTTGAGCAGTAGTCGCACCTTTGAAAAACTCGGCTACAAGGGCGTCGAAACGGCTGAACTGGTCTTCGACAATGTGCGCGTTCCGGCGGCCAACTTGCTGGGGGGCGTCGAAGGCGAGGGCTTCAAACATGCCATGAGCGGCCTGGAGGTCGGGCGCATCAACGTGGCCGCCCGCGCCGTCGGCGTGGCCCAGGCCGCCTTCAACGACGCCATCCGTTACGCCCGGCAGCGTTCAACCTTCGGCAAGCCCATCGCGCAGCACCAGGCCATCCAGCTCAAACTGGCCGGCATGGCGACGAAAATCGAGGCGGCGCGTCTCCTGCTGCACCAGGCCGCGCAGAAAAAGGATCGCGGCGAGCGCTGCGACCTGGAGGCAGGCATGGCAAAACTCTTCGCCACCGAGATGTGCCAGGAAGTCACCCTCGAGGCCATGCGCATCTTCGGCGGTTACGGCTACACGAAAGAGTTCAACGTCGAACGCTACTACCGCGACGCCCCCTTCATGCTCGTCGCCGAAGGCACCAGCGAAATCCAACAATTGGTTATCGCCCGCCAACTGCTGGAGAGATACAAAATATAATAGGAGCAAACATATGCAATTTGGTCGCTGTTTTGAAGACTTTGAAATTGGCGCGATCTACAAGCACTGGCCCGGTCGCACCATCACCGAATACGACGACACCCTTTTCAGTATGCTCACCATGAACCAGAACCCGCTGCACATAGACGCCTTCTACAGCGAAACTAC
>DAHVFL010000047.1 GCA_027316975.1 Chloroflexota bacterium
GTCTTATTGCGACTCTTCAAATCCTCAATGGTGAAGGACGATTTCTCATAGCGAATGCGAGCGTGCTGGCGCGATACGGTCATCAGGGAGTCAACGGTGCTCAGGTCGATTTCCGGGGTCACGCCGCGTTTGGGGTCTACCCGTCCCACGATGACATAATTACTTTTAATGACAAAACGGCGGGGTACGTTGCCCTCCTCCGCAGGTTCAAAATACAGGTAAGCAAGCGCGCCCTCTTCTTCTGTATCGAAAGAGAGGTTCCGGGGTGGTAAACGAAGGATGGTACCTTCTCCATCGACTTCGCTACCATTCTGAACCGTATCTGCATCGTCGTGCGACTCGCCAGCTTCACCTTCATTGCTTGCCACGAAGAGAGGCGATTTGCTGGCGTGAGGCAGGCTCTCTAATGCTTGCAGCAGCGCAGCAGCATCCGGGAAACGCTGCGCTGGATTTTTCGCCAGAGCGCGGTCAAGTATATCTTGCAAAATCTGGGGGGTGTCAAGCTTGAACTGTGACATCGGTGGCACCGGGTTTGTACGCTGCATCGCCTCGGTTTCGGCAGGAGTGCGCCCCACGAATGGCAGCCGCCCGGCAATTGTTTCATAGATAAGTAGCCCAAGTTGATATACATCGCTCCACGCGCCAATCGACCCGTTCTGAAGGCTTTCGGGCGCGGAGTAACGCGGATCAAGGTATCCGACATCGCCTCCACGCTGGCTATTCGTATACCCCAACTGATTGAGCAAGAGACGCAGGCCAATATCGTCAAGTTGCGCGCGGTAATTTTCTCCTATCATATCGACCGTTACCAGTTGCGAACGCATATCGATACCAACCATGCCCTGCGCCTGTAAAGCTACTAACCCTCGCGCCATCTGGCGAGCCAGATCGAGCGCGCGTTCGATCTCCAGGTTTTCTGTATCCAGCACATGGCGCAGTGTCAGGCCGCGTGGTGGATCAGTCGCAATGAACACACTCGCGCCATCAACACCCCAGTCGTATACATGAATGACATGCGGAGAGTTCACCTGGCGGCGCTGTTCAAAGACGTGCAGCAGGCGCTCGGCTGACTCTTCATCCATGGTTGGAGGCAGTTCGACTACGTATAACCCTACCACATCGCTGCTATAGCGATTGTACGCGGTATAGATCGTCAAAAGCGGACCGGTGGAAATCACCTGTCCCACCTGGTAATATCCGCCAAACATACGAGGGCTTTGCTGTTGCATTGTCGCCTCCCTTAACACTCAGATCGTCATATTCAGTTGTATAACCCCTGCTTCACGTAATTTATAATAGCTTGCCAGTCATTATTCCTGGGAGCAAGGATATATTGCCCATTTGCAGACGAATCAACCAGCACATTATTGTTGGTCAAACCCAGTTTACGTGCCCCATTCAAATCCATTTTGAGGGCGAACGACGCCAGGTCTGCAAGCGACAGGTTGGAATACAGGGTGCCTTTGAGCGCATCCAGCGCGCTATAGAGGCTAGGCCAGGTCTGCCACTTCTTCAACTGAGATAAAGCCGCCTGCATAATCAATTGCTGACGCCGCGAACGCGCAAAGTCGGAACCTTCGGCGTTATTGTCCAGCACATAGCGAGCGCGGGCATAGACGATGGCCGTTGCACCATCCATATGTTGCTCGCCCTTCGAGAAATGCACAGTGATCCAGCTTGCGTTGATACTCGGATCGTCATTCTTCGGGTATTTCGCGGTGAAGGCATCCGGTACATTCACGTCAACGCCACCAATGCCATCGATGAACTTGCGGAAACCGGCGAAGTTAATGGTCATCCAGTAGTTGATGGTCAGCCCCGTTACCAGCGAGACCTTCTGCGTGAGGGCCGCGCCACCCGCGACAGGGTTGGCATTTCCATTCGAGGCCATGGTGTAGATGGCATTGATCTTGGTATAGTTCCCTGAATTAGGAGGATACTGCACCCACAGGTCACGCGGCACGGAGATCAGCGTCGTGTGACGGGTGCCGGGGATAATGCTCATCACCACCAGAGAATCGGTGAGGTACGCGCCATCATGACCGGCCCCGCCATAGCCCATCAGCAGGATGTTGACGCGGTCGCTGGTATTCATGTAGCCCGCTTGAGTAGAGAGCGGGGACTGTGTCGAAATGGCTGAGCCAAAGGCCAGTACCTTTTGCCCTGTCACGATAGTCAGCGTTCCCAGTATGACCAGCAAAACCAGCGCGCTCAAACAACCTATCATGCGGACCCTGCGCCTACGCGGACGCCTGGGAGCGCTCCCCTTCGGAGTAGCATTGGTCGAACCTGGATACAACGGAGGTTGAGCAGGATGGGACGGCGCTTTGGGAGGATAGCTATACTCTACCTCTGCACTGCTATTGATGTCGCCGGGTTGTGGTCTCGCATTCGGCGTGACGGGAGAATATTGATACGGCTTACGGGTAGAATTCTTTATGGGGTACGGCGCGTTCGATGATACGTTCGATTGTCGCGCAGGGTCATTTGGAGAAGAATAGCGCACCGTTGATTGAGCACCGGAGGGAACGCGCCCGCATACGCCACAGAACTTCGCGCCATCGGGTATTTCCGCGCCACAATAGGTACAGATACTCATAAGTTATTTCCTCACGTAGTATTATCATTTAGACGATCAACATACATCTTATAAAGAAGTTATCACGCAGGGCCATTATACATCATTCTAAAACGAATTTACAGGCGCGAAAGTTGCTTTTCCATCACTTCTTATTCCAGTTCAGGATTGACGCGGCATCCTTGCCATGCCGTCTGGCAACGATTTCAGCCATGATGGCAAGGGCCGTCTCTTCAGGGTTGTTCGCGCCGATGTTCAACCCGATAGGGCCGTGTATTTGCGCCAGTTGCTCAGCCGTCAACCCCTGCTTTTTCAGGCGTTCGTCGCGTTCGGCCTTTGTTTTGCGGCTGCCAATGGCGCCAACATAGCCAACGTTGCGCGCCAAAACCACTTTCAGCGTCGGCTCGTCAAACTTGGGATCATGGGTTAAAACAGCGACCGAGGTTGATGGATTGAGGTCCATTTTCTCTACTACCTCGTCGGGCCATTCCACAATAAGTTCGTCGGCCAGGGGAAAACGCTCGCGTGTGGCAAAGGCGGCGCGGGCATCGACTATCACCACGCGGTAATTGAGCGTTTTGGCAAAGATGGTGAGGGGAATAGCAATATGCCCGGCTCCTACGATAATGAGGGTGGGAGGTGGCGGATAGCCCTCGATGAAGACATCAAATGCCAGCGCGCCCGTCTCGCTCTCGACGGAATACGTTCGTGTGAGCGCCTGACCCGTCCAGATGGTCTGCCGGGCATCCTCTATGACAAGCGCATCGAGCGCGGCATTACCCAGCGTGCCACGCGCACTTTTGTTCGGATACACCAGCATATTCGCGCCTGCGTGCTCTTCATCCCCTCCTCCCCCGCCTACGACGGTTGCCAGCGCGACGCCCTTTTCCTGCTTGAGCAGTTCTTTGAGTTCTTCATAGAGTTCGTTCATAATGGCTTCTCCACGCAATAATTCATATGTAGGGACGCGATTTATCGCGTCCACCTCTGCTGCCCTCTGCGCGCAATAATTCATATGTAGGGACGCGATTTATCGCGTCCACCTCTGCTGCCCTCTGCGCGTAATAATTCATATGTAGGGACGCGATTTATCGCGTCCGCGCTCGGACCTGCACACGCGGACGCGATAAATCGCATCCCTACAATTGATGGGTAAATTGCGGTCTTGAATTGTCACCAATCCAGCCTCTGCACAAACACGCGGATGGTGCCACCGCAGGCAAGGCCGATCTTTTCGAAGTTCTCTTCTTCGCTGATGCCAAATTCGAGCATTTCGGGTTTGCCTGTCTTAATGACTTGCATGGCGGAATGCACGACTGCCGGTTCAACACAACCGCCACTGACGGAGCCGGATAGCTCGCCACTTTCACTGACGGCCAGCTTTGCGCCTGGGCCACGCGGCGCGGAACCGGCCATGCTAACCACTGTAGCAATAGCGACCTTCTCGCCACGTTCGCGCCATCGCTCTACATCGGGTAGAATGTCACGCATGAGTTGCCTCCTTATGTTGTACCTTTGCTCCACGCAGCTACCGCTTTGCGACGGGCGGCAGTGCTGCGCGAAGGCCGGCTATCGTCTATGGTTCCCAGCAGATTACCCAGGTGAATCAGGCTATCCAGGTTATGCGCGGGCAAGAAATTATCGATATAGGGCAGGGCTGTTTTCATGCCAATGGTTAGTGGACGATACTCCGGCGAACCCAGAAGCGGGTTTAGCCAGATCAGGCGATGGCAACTGTGCTGCAAACGATCCATTTCGACTTCCAACACGCTGGCCTCACCGCGATCCCAGCCATCGCTAATAACCAGCACGACCGCGCCCCGGCCCAGCACGCGCCTGGCCCATTTCTGGTTAAAGAAGTGCAGCGCATCGCCTATGCGCGTTCCACCCGACCAGTCTTGCACGTTTTTGGAGACATCGCGCACAGCATCATCGACATCGCGTTTCTTCAACTGGCGCGTGATGCGCGTCAGTCGCGTGCCGAAAACGAAGGCTTCCACGTTCAATAAGCCATTGGAGATGGTATGGATGAAATGGAGGAGCAGCCGCGAATACAGGCTCATGGAGCCGCTGATGTCGCAGATGATGACGAGCGGGCGCGGCTTATGCTTCGTCTTGCGCCATGTCAACTCGAGCAGTTCCGCGCCATATTTCAGGTTGCGGCGCACGATGCGGCGCATGTCGGGATAGGTTCCGCGACGAGAAGGCCTTTTGCGGCGCGTGGGGCGCATCCCCAGGTGCCAGCGCATCTCAGCCATGAGCCGTTTCGCTTCCTGCACTTCGTCCCAGGTGAATGACTCGAAATCCTTCTTGCGCAAAGCTTCGAGCGCGCTGTAGGCCAGTCCCTGCGGCGTCGCGGTATCGTCATCATCGGGATCGTTGAACTTTTCGTCGGCGCGCCGCCTGCGTTCGCTCTCGCGCATCTCGGGACGCAAATCTTTGCGCTGCTCCTGCGGCGTATTGAGATGTTCCGCCAGGCGTTTGCGCTCCGATGGTGGCAGGCGCATGTGCTTATCGTCGCGTTTGGCCGCGCCCGGCGTCTCGGCCTTTTTCTTATTCTGCGCATCGCGGATGTACCAGTAGTACATGTACATCTGGTCGAAGACCGCTTCCTGCTCGTGTTTTGCCAGCAGGGAGCATTTGAGCGTATGGTAGAAATCCTCTTTGTTGGTTACGTCAACATAATTGAGGGTTTCGGCCAGGTCGAGCATCTTGCGCGGCCCCACGTCGATGCCAACCTCCCACAGGATACGCCCGAATTCCGTGAGGCGGTAGAGCAGGCGCTCGCCACGCTCGATCTCGATTGGCGTGAGCGGTTCAAGCGCGCGGTAATGGTGGTTGTCCTGTGGCTGCGTACTCATCAGGAAACTCCCGTGGCCTTCTTCAACATGCGCGTAAATTCGCTGCCGCCTACTTTGAGTACGTCATCCTGGTATTTGAGCAGCGCGCCCAGCGTGTCGCGCACAGGTTCCTCGACCAGTTCCATCTGGTTAAGCGCGAGCAGCGAACTGATCCAGTCGAGCGTTTCCGCGATGCCGGGAACTTTGAAGAGGTCGGCGCTGCGCAGCTCGCGCACAAAAGCGCACACCTGCCGCGCCAGGCGTTCTGGCACACCGGGCATACGCGCCAGCACAATCTGGTACTCCTTCTCGAGTGTGGGGAAGTCGATCCAGTAGTACAGGCAGCGCCGCCGCAGCGCGTCATGAATTTCGCGCGTGCGGTTAGAGGTGATAATCACGATGGGCGTCTGCACGGCTGAAATGGTGCCAATTTCGGGAATAGTGATCTGGAAATCGGACAACAGTTCGAGCAGGTACGCCTCAAACTCTTCGTCGCTGCGATCAAGCTCATCGATCAGCAGCACGGGTGCCTGAGTATTGGCCGGGTCAATGGCCTGCAACAGCGGACGCTGAATGAGGAAGTCGGGACCGAAAATCTCCTTGAGTTCTTCCTGGCGACCGGCACCGCCCGTTTCCATCAAGCGAATATGCAGCATCTGGCGCGTGTAGTTCCATTCGTACACGGCAGTGCTGACATCGATGCCTTCATAGCACTGCAATCGGATCAAGCGCGTGTTGAGGATAGCAGCCAGCACCTTCGCGATTTCGGTCTTGCCAACGCCCGGCTCGCCTTCCAGCAAAAGCGGTTTGCGTCTCTTGAGCGCCAGGTACACCGTCGTTGCCAGACTGCGGTCGGCTATATAGTTCTGGGCAAACATCGCCCGTTGCACGTCTTCAATCGTATTCAAGGAATCCTGGTCCAACGAGGGCCTCCAATACAAAACTAGCGCCTTGCAGCACAAAAGTAAGGATATATATATTCTATGCTATAGGTAATGAAGTTAGCAACCTACTTTTGCGCTCTATTCTGCCTTCGTTGGTTGGTTCTTTGAAACGCGAAGCGGAGAGGATAAGGCAAACTGGTCAAGTACGTTGTATAATAGGCGTTACAAACCGCGCTTTTATCATTTTCACTTCCATCACAAATACAGGAGATATGCGACATGACCATCGACATCAAACATGGTTCCCCCCGGTTTCCGACCGCTTCGAGTAGTATTTCGGCATCCTCGCGGAAGGAAATGGACGCTGCATTGCAGCAATTGCAGGCGAACAAAAACGCCTGGGTTGCGCTGCCGGTGAGCGAGCGCATCGTCATTCTCGACAGGCTCATGCGGGATTTTCATGCGATTGCGCAGCGCTGGGTTGATGCAGCGGTCAAAGCTAAAGGTATTCCAGTCGATTCGCCTGCTGTCGCTGAAGAATGGGGGGCGGGCGTCTGGCCTGTGATGAAAAGCCTGCGCCAGTTGCGCCGGGTACTGGGCGAGATCGCGCAAGCCGGGCATCCTACAATTCCAGGACCTGTGACCACGCGGCCCGGTGGGCAGGTTGTAGCGCAGGTTTTCCCGCTCACTCCCTACGACCGTATCTTCTTTATGGGCGTGACCGCCGAAATATGGATGGAGCCGGGTGTGACCGCCGATACCATGAGACAGACACAGGCTGAAATATATCACGATAAAAACCACGAGGGCAAAGTGGCGCTGGTGCTGGGCGCGGGTAATGTATCGAGCATCGCGCCACTGGATATACTCTACAAGCTGTTCGAGGAAGACCAGGTAGTGATCATCAAAATGAACCCGGTCAACGCCTATATTGGTCCATTGCTGAGTGAATGTTTCCGGGCGTTGATCGAACCCGGCTTCCTGCGCGTCGTGTACGGTGGTGCATCGGAGGGCGCGTACCTGTGCAACTCCGAACTGGTGGACGAGATACATATTACCGGTTCTGATAAAACCTTCGACGCCATCGTCTTTGGCACCGGGCCGGAAGGGGCCGCGCATAAAGCCAATCATGAACCGCTGCTTCACAAGCGTATTACCGGCGAACTGGGCAATGTCAGCCCGGTTATCGTCGTTCCCGGTCCCTGGAGCAATGCTGACCTGAACTACCAGGCTGAACACCTGGTAACGATGCTGGCGAATAATGCCGGGTTCAACTGCAACGCCACGCGCGTGATTATCCAGCACAGCGGGTGGCAGCAGCGCGAACAACTCTTGCAACAGATGCGCGAAGTGTTGAAACAGGTGCCGCCGCGCAATGCCTACTATCCCGGCGCGCAGGATCGCCAGCGAGCCTTCGTCGCTGACCATCCAGAGGCCGAGCAATACGGCCTGGCCGCGTCCGACCAGCTACCCTGGACACTGATACCCGGCGTAGACGCGCAGAACAGCGATGATGTCTGCTTCACCACCGAAGCTTTTTGTGGGCTTTTTGCCGAAACGCCTCTCGAAGCGGGCAGCGTGACCGAGTACATCGACCGCGCCGTCGCCTTTTGCAACAATGAGTTGTGGGGAACGCTCAACGCGACCATCCTGGTACACCCGAAATCGCTGAAAGATCCACAGATCAAAGAGGCGGTCGAGCGAGCGGTGGGGAACCTGCGCTACGGCAGCATCGGCGTCAATTACTGGGCCGGCACAGGCTTTGCCTTTGGCACAACCACCTGGGGCGCGTACCCCGGCCATCCGCTGCACGATATCCAGTCCGGCACGGGTGTGGTGCATAACACGCTGATGTTCGCGCACCCGCAAAAATCTGTATTGCGCGGCCCCTTCCGCGCTACTCCCAAACCTGCCTGGTTCGTCACGCAGGGCAAAACCGCGCGCAAGGTCTTCCCGAAACTCGTGGCATTCGATGCCGCGCCATCGCCTTTGAAAGTGCCGGGCATCATGTGGACAGCCATTACGGGATAAGAAACGAGGAAAATCAATAGGGGAGGTGAAATGCGATGATTTCGTTCCCGGAAATCTTGCTCAGGCTAGGGGTTGCTATCGTTTTGGGTTCGCTGGTGGGGCTAGAGCGTGAATATCACGAACACTCGGCTGGGATGCGCACCATTGCGCTGGTAACGCTGGGATGCGCTCTTTTTACCATCGTCTCAGCGTATGGATTCCTGGAACTTTTTAGGAGCGTGCGCGGCCTCACGCTTGATCCAACAAGAGTCGCCTCCTATATTGTGGCGGGCATCGGCTTCCTGGGAGCGGGAACTATCTTCATGAGCCGCGAAAATGAGCGAATCAAAGGATTAACTACAGCCGCTACGATCTGGGTGATGGCGGCTATTGGAATCGCCTGCGGGGCCGGTATGCTGGCGGGAGCAATCGTGACGACAGCGCTGGTGCTGGTCGTGCTGGTCCTGTTTCGCTTTGTGGAGATATTGATCCTACCGCGCCGGTCGGCCAATCGACAGCATATTGAGGTCGAAACTGAAGAGGTGACGGGCCAGTTGCTCTCCGGTATTTACGAAACCTGCGAAGCAATGCATGTCGCGATTGAGAAGCTGCGTATCAATACGAGGCCGGGCGGTTCATCCATTGATATGCTTTGCCGGGCCTCCTCCGCACCCGCGCTGGGCAAAGCGGTTGGCTCCTTACACGGGCTTACGGGTGTGCGCGCCGTTCATGCTCGATTGCGCTCGGAGAGCAACGAACAGGTTGTGCAAGTCAATCGCGAGCGCAAGGGGAATTAGAGGGCCAGGGCGGGGGCAAGCCCCGCCCCTACCCTGTACGGAGCTTGCTAGCGCGTTATAGCTTACCGAGCTCCTGCTATTTCGCGGAGGCGCGTGGCGGCTTCGTCACGCGAAAGCTTGCCGGAAAGCAATTCATCCAACACGCCTTCAATCGTAGATTGTTTGACCGGGACCGTAACAACTGGCGCGGGAATGACAGGTGGCTCGACCGGCGCGGCGCTTTTGCTTGTTCTCACGAGGAGCTTTTCGCGATTCGCCAGCACGAAGTAGACGACCAGGATTACCAGGCCCACGGCGACGGCTGCCGCGCCCGAACGTGCCAGGCGCTGCCAGTTATCGAGAGGCGAGCCAAGCGCGTTGGAGATCACCGTATAGAGGGCAAACGCGCCACCGATGGCTGTCGCCAGCACACCACCGCCCAGCAGGACAAAGACAAAGCCGCGCCGCGCATCCATCGCGCCGGGAACATCCTGTAGCCTGCGGCGATACAGGTGAATGTCGAAGGCGATGTAGCCAATACCGGTAATCATGGACGCCAACGGGCCAGACCAGGTATTTATGCTTACGGGTGATTCGAAGAGGTTGAGCAACACCAGCGCGACGCCGGTGTAGAAGGCAAGCGCCATCAATCCGGTTACAATAGCCTCCTCGATGGATAGGGCTGTTTGCCATGCCACGGATGGTACCGGTTGCTGGCTAGTTGCGCTTCTTAGCCAGAGCGTATAGACAGCGACGACCAGCAGACCGATAATCAGAGACGCCGTGAAGTTATACATTTGCACAACATCGCCTGTCGCAACACGCGCGCCGGAGAAGTTCAGGATGCCCAGCGCGATGGCCTGACCTACACCATAGAGCATAAAAATTACGCCGATGGCGAAGCTGATAAAGTAGGCGATACGCTGGAAGAGCGAACCGGTGGCCTTGCGCCCGGCTAGTCCATATGCTATCCAGAAAAGCGCAACCCACAACGCAGCCGCCACATAGATGAGCGCATTCGGGCCCTGGCACCCGGCCAGTGGATTGTCACCGCAGTTCAAAGTGCGATACGTGGAGCCGCCAAAGAAAAGCGCATCCACCAGCACGTTGAGGGCATACGTGCTATTGACGATCAACTCGATTAACAGGATAAACTGTATCCCGTACAGGCTCAAACGTTGGAAAAACAAGCCTACCACTGTACCTGCCAGGGCGCGCCGGCGTTCCCATTCCAGCACGCCGACCAGCGCAAGCGTAGCAATAGTAATGGCGAGTCCAAACGTCACGTCACCGGCTTGCCCAAGCTGACCGATGATGCTTGCGCCAGTGCCAATGGCGACCGGTGCGGCGATCAATTCCGTCACGTTCAGGAAAAAGGAACGAATGGCATTGCTGCCACCGGTGGCGGGATCGCTGCGCATGTCGCGGCGAATCAACCAGTAATGCAAGCCGCCGATGAGCGCAGCGATGAACCAGGAGACGCCAAAAAACACGCCGGCCTGGGTGATAGCTGCGCTCGATGGGGCGCTGGCATAGGAACCACGCAGCCCTGTCAACGAGAACAAAGACTGCAAAAACCTTGACAGGCCAACGGTTGCGAAAATGAGCATGGCTACGAAAACGGCGTACAGGTAAAAGCGATAAAGATTGCGAGCCATTATAAAACCTCCTCTGGAAGCGATTCTGCAACGCTTCACAAAAACATCTTACGCTATAGACGCAAGTATGGCATGGGTCAAATGTCACATCTTATTACCAGACATGTGGAGATACGGCTTCCCGTGAGCGAATGTGAGACGTGTTCCGCCTGTCATCCCTTCGCTGCGCTCAATGGCAAGCTCTGAGCGCAGCGAAGGGATGACAGGCATTATCTCCAAATGTCTGTCTTATTACCAGTTTTGTTACTCAAGCACCTCTTTTTTCAAATAGCAAAAAAGTGAACCATATTACGTATACTTACCGACTGGTAATCTTTCATTCTCATTAAGGCTGTGTTATATTACCCTTACTATATTATTAACAATCATAACAGTTGCATAATATGTATAATTCAACCTATCCCAACGGCATAGGATTCAGGAGGGAAAGATGCGCTTTTGTTTTATCATTGAAGCTCAATACCGCAATGAACCAATGCCGGTGGTCGTTGCGCGCCAGCTCATAGAATGGGGACATGATGTTGACATACTTGAGCCACAGGAAAGTATCACCAGTTTATCGGGAATAAGCAGGGCAGGCTACGATGCCTACGTGCTGAAGACGGTGTCGGACGGCCCCGGTTTAAGCATCCTGGAAGCTGCCGAAGCTGCCGGAATCGCGGCCATTAATCGCCCGCAGGCTATTCGCCAGGTGCGTGATAAAGCTGTTGCCATCACCCGCGCTCAAGCTCAGGGACTTCCAGTACCACACACCTATTTTGTGGCGCATTCTGGCTTACTTCACCAGGTGCCAGAGGAGGACTATCCGCTGGCCATAAAACCTACCAACGGGAGTTCCTGTCGCGGCATCCACAAAGTAAATAGCCCGCGCGACCTGGCGACATTAGACCTGGCAGACGCCGGAGACTGCTATTTGCTGGCCCAGCGTTATGCTGAAAATGGTAATTTTGACATCAAGCTTTACGTTGCAGGAACGCACGTATACGGAGTTGCCAAACGCTCGCCTCTGCACCCACATGTGGAAGTAGATAAGCATCGTATTCCTATCACCCTAGAGATGCGCGCGATGGCCTTGCAAGTCGGAGATATTTTCGGGTTGGACATTTACGGCCTGGATGTGGTGGAGACGGTCCACGGCTCGCTGGTGGTTGATATTAATGATTTTCCCAGTTTTGGGCATGTACCGGACGCAACCACCATCGTAGCTGCCCACATTATCGAAGTCGCCTCGCGTCAGATCGCGCGTCGTTTGAATAACGCGCCTCCCGCCCGTATCATGGATATTTCAGTAGAGGTCGCTGCATCCGCGTAAAACATGTGGGGATAACCAGAAATGGTACGGAGTGGGAGGGCGCATCGAATTGCGCCCTCCCTTAGTAATCGGCTGCTATGCCGTGAACTTGAACGACTGGAGCATGGGTTGGAAGTACTGTGTGTTGGCCGCGTCAAAGGTGGCTTGAAGGGTTTCATACGTGATGGTAAAGCTATTGGTCGAAGGTGAATTTGCGGGACGGTTGTCCGAAGCGACCACTATTTGAACGGTGCCGGTCTGACCAGCAGCAGAAGATGTTCCGGCAATCGACTTTTGCGTCCAGGTATCACCACCAATGCTAGTGGATGAAGGCACATTCACTGTCTGCGGATTCGTAACGGTATTTTTCACCGCCTCGATCGCGGTATTGACAACGGTATCAGGGCTGATAGCGCCAGCAGGATCAGGGGCAATGACGATAGTTAGACTATAGATACCACTGGAGTCAGAAAACACGACGCTCTTACCGCTGGCATTTGCCTTCCAACCCTGGGGATAGCCAATGGTGTAACCACTACCGGTATAGGTTGTCAAATTTGCCGCCGATGTTGGAGAGACGACCGGGGTTGGCGACGGGGTTGGAGATAGCGTTGGTGTTGGCGTTGAGCCTGATGTCGCGCCGCTGCTCCCGCAGGCAGCTACTAACAAAACAAGCAACATGCTGCAAGCAAGCAATACGTTTTTTGCTGAAATTCCGAAAAATCCTGGTAAACGCATATAAAATCTTCCTCCTATTACAGGTATATCTTCCGGGTACTTCTTTTTGAATACCGTAGTAATAGCACGATTCGGTTAAGGGAATGGAGTCAGGGAGCCAAACGACCGATGCCCGGCGCGTTGGGACGCGGGCGGCATACTGGCATGGTGAGGCGAGACGGACACATGGGACATTTGGGACAGGGCCGGTGGAGCAGATGAGGGCGGCGCAAGCGCCCCCGCCCAATGAACCTGCGAAGGGTGGCTCGTTGGTCTTGTCGCTGCCCCTCGCAGGTTCATTGCTACACCAGGGCGCTCAAATACTCTTCGAGCGACCCTGGTTACACTATTAGCCGAAGAACACCGGCACGTTGATGTCGTAATACGTGGATTCGAGGTACTCGAGTAACAGGGCAAAATTCAGAATATCGACATCGCTATCCAATTCGTCGGAAGGGTTAGGGCCACCGTTCAGGCTGGCAATGAACGGCGATACATCCGCGATAATCTGTGCCTGCGAAAGTGGCCTGTCGAATGATCCATTGGGACTCAGCGCCATACCCGTTATCGAATCCAGGTATCCAGCATGTCGCGCCTCAATCGTAAGGATTGACCCTGCTGCTGCCAGGATGCCTTTGTTGCTAATGGCGGGAGCCGCCATCAGATAGGCTCCCACGCCCACGTTCTCGAAAACGCGGGACAGATTGATAAAGTCCTGGCGATTCGCTTGCCTCAGCCCTTTGAAGGATGGCCTGGGACGAGCCGCAGAACCGAGCGCCCCCACCAGGAAGGCGACGTGTGCATCCTCGTCTCTCCTGATCTCATGGAATGCCTGTTCAGAGCTTAAATTGAACGCTGATCTGCTCGTAGCTCCTGCTGTCTGAGTCATCAGTAAACTCGCTGAGGCGACAGCTGTTGCGCCGATAGCAGATTTGCGCAGAAGCGCTCTTCGTGATGTCTTCCCTACAAGTTCAGCGGCTGGACGTTGTTCGTCCGCGTTCTCATTGGATGGTCCGATCTGTTTGATCATAGTTCCCTCTTTCATGCTCACATGTGTAAATAGCTATTGCCATCACACTTCATAAAAAGCCTACTCGACAATATGGACCGGCAGTAGTTCGGCAGGAGAAAATTCCTATCACCTTGTCCCTGCAAGCCACGGGAGGATGTGTAGATGCATCTCTTCAAACGATGAGCGGTTCTTTCAATCGCCAATATCTTTCCAGGAAGATTATCGTATAGAGCAGCTAGCTTACTTCCCCTATATATCGATACGCCACAATGAAAGAGGTGGATTACCCTTTCTTTTGAAGGAAAGACCCGGTTCCCACAGGTGGATTATAAGGCCAGCATACGCTCGAGGGCTACTTTTGCCCGGCAGACGGTATCTTCGTCTACTTTGACCTGGTTGATCACTTCGCCGTTGACCAGTCCTTCCAGTACCCAGGCAAGGTAAGCAGGGTGGATGCGGTACATGGTTGAGCAGGGACAGATGACGGGGTCGAGGCAGAAGATGAATTGATCGGGATGTTCCTGGGCCAGGCGATGCACGAGGTTGATTTCGGTGGCGACGGCCCATTGACTGCCTGCCGGGGCTTTCTCGATTTGCGCGATGATGTATTCGGTTGATCCGTAGAGGTCTGCCGCTTCAACCACTTCGCGGCGGCATTCGGGGTGTACCAGTACTTTGATGCCGGGATAGTCGGCGCGCGCTTTTTCGATTTGCTGCACGTTGAAGCGCATATGCGTGGTGCAGTAGCCTTTCCAGAGGATGATCTGCGCCTGTTCTATCTCTTCATCGGCGGTGTTGGAGGCCATGGGGTCTTTAGGGTTCCACACGAACATGCACGCTTCGGGAATGCCGTATTTGAGGGCGGTATTGCGCCCCAGGTGCTCATCTGGGAAGAAGAGCACCCGTTTGCCCCGGCTGAAGGCCCACTTGACGACGGCTGGCGCGTTCGACGAGGTGCAGACGATGCCGCCATTGCGACCGCAGAAGGCTTTGAGGTTGGCGGCTGAGTTCATGTAGGTGACGGGGATGATGCCCGCGTCTTCGCCCAGGATGTCCAGCAGCATTTCCCAACATTCTTCGACTTCGGCGATATTCGCCATGTCGGCCATCGAGCAGCCAGCAGCAGGGTTGGGCAGAATGACCTGCTGGTGCGGCCCGCTGAGGATGTCGGCGCTTTCCGCCATGAAATGCACGCCGCAGAAGACGATGTAATCCGCCTGCGGGCGCGCCGCCGCCAACTGGGCCAGCTTGAATGAGTCGCCACGAAAATCGGCATACTTGATGATCTCGTCGCGCTGGTAATGATGCCCCAGGATCACCAGGCGTTCGCCGAGCGCATCCCTGGCGGCGCTGATACGCTGGTCCAGTTCCTCGCCGGACATCTCAGCGTAGTGTTGGGGAATGCTATCTATGCGTTTTGCCTGCTGGTGACGGGCGCGCCCGGTGGGCGAGAGCAGTGGCAGGATGCGTTCTTCTTTACTTGACGCACATGCAGTTTGAAGGGCCATTGGTTTTCTCCTTTGAAATCAGGCGAATTCGAGCGATATGTCGAAATTGGGCGCGGAATGAGTCAATGCGCCCAGCGAGATGAAATCGACGCCGGTTGAGGCGACGGCTTGCAGCCTGGTGGGGTTGGCGCCGATGCTGCCGGACGCTTCGATCAGGATGTTGGGCGAGATGCGCCGCGTGAGTTCTACGGCGCTGCGCATGGTGTCGATGTC